>NZ_JAYMNS010000015.1:0-102222 GCF_036941035.1 Candidatus Merdisoma sp. JLR.KK006
TTCCAGTTCCGCAATATACCTCTCCACAAGGGATATCACGCTTCACACTTAGAGATTTCCCGAATCTCCATCATTCTTTATTTTAAAGTATGAACAGCACAAAGTCAACTGTCTGCAATGGCTTCTGCAGCCGTTCAAAGCATAAGAGCAATTCAGGCAATTCTATTGCCGCCGCCCGAATATAGATCTGTCTTGTTGCTGACGCAAGCGCCTCTTTGCACAGCGCATTTTCATATGACCTCAAAACATCCTCCATCTGCATAAAATCCCCCTTTCTCTGTAGTATCAATCTACAGATAATAAAATACCCTGCTGCGAGCTGACAGGGCATGAAACCTGCAATGCATTTTAGAAATTCTTAAAATTACAAAAAAGGATATCTCCCAAGCCTAAAAGCCCGAAAAATACCCTTTCTCATTCCAGCTTCCCAACAGCTATTGCCATAGGAATGCCATTGTTTTTAAAGTCCTACTCACCCAGATAAGCTTTCTTCACCGAATCATCGTTCAAAAGTTCCTCCGCCTTGCCATCCAGCACAATCCTGCCGGTCTCCAATACATAGGCGCGATCCGCAATGGAAAGCGCTTTCTTTGCATTCTGCTCCACTAAAAGAACCGTAGTTCCGCCCTCGCTTACCTCCCGGATAATGTCAAAAATCTCATTGACAAAGATAGGGGACAGGCCCATAGACGGCTCATCCATCAGAATAATCCTGGGACGTGACATGAGCGCCCGGCCCATAGCCAGCATCTGCTGCTCACCGCCCGAGAGAGTTCCAGCCATCTGGTTCTTTCTCTCCTCCAGACGCGGAAAGCGCTTATAAACACGAATAAGGCTTTCCTCCACCTCTTCCTTATCCTTACGTGTAAAGGCACCCATCTTTAAGTTCTCCAGCACAGTCAGCTGGGCAAATACCCGGCGTCCCTCCGGCACATGGGCCATTCCCATAGACACAATCTTGTGGGCCGGCGTGGTGGTAATATCCTGTCCCTCAAATAGAATCTGTCCCTTTTTGGGAGCAATCAGGCCCGTGATGCTGTGAAGAATCGTTGTCTTTCCCGCTCCGTTAGCGCCAATCAGGGCAATGACCTCGCCCTCATTTACCTGAAAGGATACGCCTTTAATGGCCTGAATCATTCCATAAAATACTTCTACATCCTTGATTTCCAGCATTGCCATAACAAGTATCCTCCTATTCTCCCAAATATGCCGTAATTACCTTCGGGTCGTTCAGCACCTCACTGGTCTCCCCCTCTGTCAAAATCTGACCGAAGTTCAGCACGGTCAACTTTTCGCAGATTCCGGACACCAGCTTCATATCATGCTCAATCAGAAGAATGGTCATGTGAAATTCATCCCGCACAAAGCGGATGGTGTTCATCAGCTCCTTGGTTTCCTGAGGATTCATGCCTGCCGCCGGCTCATCTAAGAGAAGAAGCTTCGGCTCCGTAGCCAGCGCCCTGGCAATCTCCAGCTTACGCTGCTTACCATAGGGCAGATTGGAAGCCTTGTAATCCGCTTCCCCGTCCAGATCAAAAACTTTCAGCAGCTCCATGGCTCTCTCATCCATCTCTTTCTCCACCTTATAGTATTTCGGCAGACGCAGGATACCTGTAAGCGTAGAATAGCTGTGATGATTGTGAAGCCCCACCTTAACATTATCAAGAACCGTCAGCTCGTTAAACAGACGAATATTCTGGAAAGTTCTTGCAATTCCATGCCGATTGATCTCAATGGTCTTCTTCCCTGTAATATTCTCCCCGTCCAGCAGAATATAGCCGTCCGTAGGCTTATATACACCTGTCAAAAGGTTAAACACCGTAGTTTTTCCGGCTCCGTTGGGGCCTATAAGGCCATAAAGCTCTCCCGGCTCAATGGTCATATGAAAATCATCTACCGCACGTAAACCTCCGAAAGAAATTCCCAATTCTTTTACTTCCAATAATGACATATCACTTCGCCTCCTCTTCCTGATTCTTCTGTCCAAGAAGCTTCTTTAAGGAATAGCGCTCCCTGAAAGCCTGCCCTCCCGGACTGGAGGTAAAGATCATAGTCGCTATCAATACAATGGCATACATCAGCATACGATAGTCGTTAAGGCTTCTAAGGAGCTCCGGCAGCAATGTCAGAACCACGGCAGCAATGATAGAGCCACGGATATTCCCGATTCCGCCCAAAACCACAAATACCAGAATCATAATAGACATATTATAGCCAAAGTTCTTGGGCTGCGCCGCCAAAGTAGAAAGATTGTGAGCATAGAGCACACCGGCCACACCAGCCAGAGATGCAGATACCGTAAAAGCCAGCAGCTTATATTTGGTAATATGGATTCCCACGGATTCCGCCGCAATCCGGTTATCCCGAATGGCCATAATCGCCCGTCCTGTGCGGGAATTTACCATATTAATTACAATAAAGAGCGTAATCAGAATCAAAATAATGCCAATCAGAAAAGAGGAATCATGAGGAGTTCCCGTAATTCCCTGAGGACCGTTAATCAGCACCTCCCCGTCCGGCTCCATGTTCATGGAAAATGCATCCTTAAAGGAGATGTGAAAGCCCTTGCTGTCATGTCCCAGGAAAATAACGTTGATGACATTCTTAATAATCTCTCCAAAGGCCAGAGTTACAATGGCCAGATAATCTCCCCGCAGACGGAGAACGGGAATTCCAATCAGAAAGCCAAACAGCGCTGCCACCGCCGCACCAATCAATAGGGCCAGGAAAAACCGAAGTCCGCTGACCGTAATGGCATCCTTGGTATAATTGGAGAAAAATGCGCTGGCAAAAGCGCCCACACACATAAATCCCGCATGTCCCAGGCTTAATTCTCCGGAGATTCCCACTACAAGGTTTAAAGATACCGCCAGAATCACATACGTACACAGGGGTACAAGAAGTCCCTGAAGCAGACTGGAAACCATCCCGGATTTTGTCAAAATCTCCATCACTACATAGGCAGCAATCACCATGCCGTATGTAATCAGATTACTTTTTGTATTCTTACTCAATGCTTTCACTTTCATCTGCTTCACCTACACTTTCTCCTGAATCTGCTTACCCAAAAGTCCCGTAGGCTTTACCAGCAGCACAATAATCAATACTGCAAACACAATGGCATCCGCAAGCTGGGAAGAAATGTAAGCTTTCCCCAGAATCTCAATCACACCCAGCAGAATTCCACCGATAAACGCACCCGGTATGGAACCAATTCCGCCAAATACCGCCGCAACAAATGCCTTGATACCAGGCATCGCTCCCGTATAAGGGGTCAGGGCCGGATAAGAAGAACACAGAAGCACACCTGCAATAGCTGCCAGGGCGGAGCCGATGGCAAAGGTCAGCGCAATGGTTGCATTTACATTCACACCCATAAGCTGAGCCGCTCCGCTGTCCTCGGACACGGCTAACATAGCCTGACCGGACTTGGAATACTTGATAAAAGAGGTCAGTACAACCATAATTACAATACACGCAAGAATTGTAACCATTGTCTCGCCGGAAATAATAATCGCACCATCCGCCAGAGAAAGAGGCTCTATAGACACCACGGAAGTAAAGGACTTCGTATTGGAGCCATAGATAAGGAGCGCCACATTCTGCAGAAAATAGCTGACACCAATGGCCGTAATCAATACCGCCAGCTTAGAAGCTCCTCGTAAAGGCTTATAAGCAATCCGCTCAATCACCATTCCCAATACCGTACAGACCACCACGGAAATCAGCACACCAAGCATCGGCGGCAGTCCCATGCCGCTCACTGTTGTAAACACTACAAATCCGCCGATCATAATTACATCACCGTGGGCGAAGTTCAGCATCTTCGCAATTCCGTATACCATGGTGTAGCCCAAGGCAATAATGGCATACACACTGCCCAGACTGATTCCATTCACCAGGTAGGATATAAATCCCATCATACATAACACCTCTTTATTCTTTAAAGTTCTACACAATTTGCAATGTATTATAGCATAGATACCAAGCATGCACAAGTGGAAAAGCTGAAAAACAAAACAGAGGAACCCTGCGGGCTCCTCTGTCCAAATTCTCTCATTGTGCCAGCCCCCGCAGGAAAACCGGCGCTTTATTTTCTATGGCTGTTCCGATTCTTACAGCGCAACACCCTCGCCGCCCTTGATCTGTACAATCAGAGGAGCCTTGTTGGGCTC
The DNA here is from genome assembly GCF_036941035.1 of Candidatus Merdisoma sp. JLR.KK006. Lineage (NCBI taxonomy): Bacteria > Bacillati > Bacillota > Clostridia > Lachnospirales > Lachnospiraceae > Candidatus Merdisoma > Candidatus Merdisoma sp. JLR.KK006. Next base: position 4,176 of record NZ_JAYMNS010000015.1, read on the forward strand.
GCCGCTTGCTTCCCAGCTGATTCCCTTGCCGGTGATACCGTCAAAGGTGATGGTGGTCATAGCGGTCTTCATGGCATCGCAGATTGCGGATGCATCCATATCAGCAGTCACGCCTGCCTCTTCCATAGCTGCCTTTACTACGTATACGCAGTCATAAGCATCTGCTGCAAACTGGTTGGGAACCTCGCTGTACTTCTCCTGGTACTTTGTTACAAAGCTCTTTACCAGCTCATCATCTGAGTTCGGAACAAAGGGAGCCATGTACATCAGATTCTCTGCCAGGGATGCGTCAAAGTTCTCTACGGACAAAATTCCGTCCATTCCGTCTACACCGAAGAACAGGGGAGCATAACTCTGCTTGCTGCACTCTGCCAGTACCAAAGAAGCCTCTGTATAGTAGAAAGGCATGTACAGAAGCTCTGCGCCTGCATTCTTTGCACCCTGTACGGCTGTGGAGAAATCAGTCTTGTTGTCAGCGGTAAATGCTGCATCAGATACGATTTCAATATTCTGGTTGCCGGCCTCTGCCCGGAATGCCTCATAGATACCTACGGAGTAGGGATCGGAGCTGTCATAGATAACCGCCACCTTAGTTGCAAGGCTGTTCTCGCCAATATACTTAGCGGACTCAAGACCCTGGTTTGGGTCAGAGAAGCACATACGGAACGCATTGTCATACTGTACGCACTTTACGGCTGTTCCGGACGGTGTAAGCTGGAACATGTTGTCATTGTAGCTCTGCTCAGCAACTGCAATACAGGGATTGGAGGTTACGCTTCCAACCAGTACCTGCATACCCCAGTCTTTCAGAGTATTATATGCGTTTACGGACTTCTCCGGGTCATGCTCATCGTCCTGGAAGTTCAGCTCAATCTGAACTCCACCTATGCCGCCTGCTGCGTTGATCTCCTCAACCGCAATCTCCATACCTCTCTGTACGGCAATACCGTAAGCAGATGCGCCGCCGGTAGTAGGTCCAATACCGCCGATCTTGAATACGGAACCATCGCTTGCTGCAGGAGCCTCTGTCTCTGCGTCATCGCCGGACTCTGCCGGTGCTTCTGTCTCTTCATTGCCTGCCGCCGGTGCCTGAGTATCTCCGCTATTGCCGCCGCATGCTGCCAGGGAGAAAGTCATAGCACAAGCCAGCAGTAAGCTTAATGCTTTCTTTTTCATAATGTTTATCCTCCTTATCTATTTCATTCATTTGATATATATACCTGCTGCATTGGTCTGATTCCATTTTGGATACCCCGTATCTGCTGTCTTCCGGGACTGACATCCGATAAGCTATCTGTGTCTGTCCTGGAACCGAAGGGGGGCTCCCTCAAAAAATGCAGCTCGTATTTATATCGTTCTCTATATTACCCCCAACAAAATAAATTTGTCAATTCCTTTTCTGCGGAAAATCGTAATTTTTTTGCCACATTTTCCGAATATTTACATTTTCACCGCTTTAAAAGGGCAAACCGCTGCCTTTTTAACGTAACAGACAGGATTTGCCCCTTTGCATATGAAGACTTTCTCGCTATTTTCGCTCTTTGATGCTGACCATATTGCCGCTTACGGAAAGCTGCCGGATACTTCTAAGAAAGCTGGAAAGGCGGCTGTATCCATAATCTTTCGGGTCAAAAGCCGGATGCTTCCTGTGGATCTCCTCATAAACCATAGAGAGATTCTCCACCTGTCCGCCGTTTTCCCGGATAAAAAGCAGAATCTCTTTCTCCAGCTTGTGCCGATCCAATTGGCCTACCAGCCCCACCGCATAGGCCGAATCAATTTTATAGAGATAAAGCCTTGGACAGGTATCCTCCAAAAATACCACCAGCTTCGTGTACCCGTAATTCCGCACGTCAAAGTCCGTAAACTTGTCATTGAGACGGCTTCCGATTTCCCCAAGATAGGTGATCTTCCCTTTATTTTCATTATCGTTGATAAAGGAAATAATGGCTTCCTCGATCTGGGGCAGAGAGGTAACGGCACTTCCGTGATCCTCCTCCGCAGCCTTGGAGCCCTTTTTGCTTGCCGGGCTTAAGGCTCCGCTCTCCACATCATTGACCTGCTTATTGATCAGGTTCAGGTGGATAAATTTGTTGCAGGCTTTGGTGAGGGCCATGGGGGTCTTGGACTCTCCCATGCCGATAACGTACATATTCTCCTCTCGCAGGCGCATGGCCAGACGGGTAAAGTCGCTGTCACTGGTCACCAGGCAGAAGCCGTCCACCTTGCGGGAATATAAGATATCCATAGCATCAATAACCATAGCCATATCCGTCGCATTTTTTCCTGATGTATAGGAAAACTGCTGGACCGGAGTAATGGAATTCTCCAAGAGCACATCCTCTTTCCAGCCGTTTCCTTTGGTGGACCAGTTGCCGTAGATCCTCCGGAAAGACGCATAGCCATAGTTTTCTATCTCGTTGAAAATGCTTGCCGCATATTTTGCGCTGATATTGTCCGCATCGATTAAGACTGCAAACTGTTTTTTATCTTCGATTTGCTCCATGCATAAACTCCTTTTCTTTATTATAGTTCCGCAATATCTTACTCCGTACCCCTTTATAAGAACAATTTCCAGTCACTAATACACGTGCCTGTAAATCGTTCTGGCACTACATAAGATATTGCTGTTTCCAGTTTTAGTTTTTGGGTTCCCCCGCTTTCCAGCTCTCATCCGGAGACATATTAAATGTAATCTGCGTCCCATCAGAATAAGCCACTATTGTCCCCTGCTCATCCGTCCGAAATACCGAAATCCCCATAGCACGCAGGCGGTTCATGACCTCTGCATGGGGATGGCCGTAGCTGTTGTCCTGTCCGCAGCTAATAACTGCATAATCCGAATCAACCGCTTGTAGAAATTCCTCCGTATTGGCTGTCCGGCTGCCGTGATGAGCCGCTTTGAACACATCCACCTTTAAATCAATCCCATTTTCCAGCATATCGGTCTCCGCTGCTTCCTCCGCATCACCGGTAAAGAGAAAGCGGTTCTCCCCATGCTGAAGCAGAATTCCTACGGAGTAGTCGTTGGCGCTGTCCCCATATTCCCCATTTGGCGCTACAATGGTAAATACGGCCGATCCAAGCTCATATACTGTACCAACCTCCGGCAAGGTATTTTTGTACCGCTTCTGCTTCATAGTCTGAACCACATCATCATAGGTTCGTGTATCTTTCTCAAAATCCGGCATTATTACCGTTCGGCAGTCAAATTTATAGAGAACTACATCCAATCCCCCAATATGATCCGCATCCGGATGAGTTCCGATGACATAATCCAATGTGGTCACTCCCTGACTCTCCAGATAACTCTGCACTGCCGTTCCCCTGTCATTGTCCCCTGCGTCAATAAGCATGGCATGTCCGTCACAGAGAATCAATGTGGAATCCCCCTGCCCTACATCCAGATAGTGAATCTCTAAACCGGAACCATCCCTGAATGCATCCTCTGCCTGCTCCGAAAAGGCTTCTGTCATTTTCTTCGGAAGCTTTTCCCCAAGAGCCAGAAAGATCGTAAGAACTATTAAAACCAGCCCGAATTTCAGCCATTTTCCCCTTGGATGCTTTTGTTTCTTTTTTCTTCTTTTTCCCATGCTTTCGCTCCCCTGAGCCTATCAAATCTTAGGTGTTTCTTCCTATTATAAAGAGGGGGAAGCCGGTGGGTCCGCTTCCCTCTTCTTCCTCTTGGCAAAAGACATTTGTACGCTCGACAAAGACATATCCATTTTGTCCCCTACCGTATACTTTGAGTACCTCGTCATGCCTATCCATTCAGAATAAACAGACAATCCCATCAGAGAATGATACTCCAAAATTCTTGTGTAAATCCAAATACGCTGCTAGGCCAGAATTGCATCCGCCAATGCTTTCATAGCTTCCCTATCTGCTTCTTTCATGGTAGACCGAATGGTAACTACCGGTTCGCAGACGGTAAGATTCTTCATCTCATCCAATACGCCTTTCATGGTGCGGGCTGCTGAGGGCGCCCAGGTTCCGTTTTCCAGAAGAGCCACCTTACGGTTCCGGTAGGTCTTTGCTCTCAGATGATGTAAGAAGTCCTCCATGCAGGGGAATACGCCTCCGTCATAGCTTGCCGCTGCTAATACGAGACGATCATACCGGAAAGCTTCCGCTACTACTGTAGGCATATCTGCTCTTGCAAGGTCATACACCTTTACGGGATCTTTTGTCTGTGCTTCCAGCATCTTTGCCAATTCCTTTGCCGCCTTGGCCGTGTTGCCATGAATGGATGCGTAAGCAATGACAATACCCGGCTCCTCCGGCTCGTAGCTGCTCCAAGTCTGGTATTTTTCCAGATAATAGCCCAGATTCTCCTTTAAAACAGGGCCATGAAGCGGGCAAATCATGGCAATGTCAAGAGCCGCTGCTTTCTTTAAAAGAGCCTGTACCTGTGCGCCGTATTTTCCTACGATATTGATGTAATAGCGTCTGGCCTCATCAGCCCAGTCCTCTTTGGCATCCAGTGCTCCGAATTTGCCGAAGCCATCTGCGGAAAACAGGATCTTCTCTTTGGACTCGTAAGCCACCATTACCTCGGGCCAGTGTACCATGGGAGCCATAACGAACGTCAGGGTATGAGCGCCAAGGCTTAAGGTATCACCCTCTTTTACGGTGACGCAGCGTTCTGTCAGGTCAAACTCAAAAAACTGGGGCAGCATGGCAAAGGTCTTGGGGTTGCCTACCAGCTGCATATGGGGGTATTTTTCCGCCAGTTTTCCGATATTTCCTGCGTGATCCGGCTCTAAGTGGGATACTACCAGATAGTCCGGCTCCTGCCCCTCCAGCACTTCCTCCAGGTTGGAAAGCCATGCTTCCCCCGCTCTTGGATCTACCGTATCAAGAATGGCTGTCTTTTCATCCTTAATCACATAGGAATTGTAGGAAACGCCGTTGGGGACTACATACTGGCTCTCAAAGAGATCTATGGTTTTGTCGTCTACGCCTACATAATATACAGAATCTGTTATCTGCTTTTTCACTCTGTTTATCCTCCGATTCTTTTTAATATGTATGATGTATCAGCCTGGTAAAGATGCCCAGGCAGGGTTTTGCACCATTACAAATTGTACACAACTTTTTGTTTTCTGGCAAGTGTTTTAGAGAGATTGCGGGCTTTACTTTTTTCATGGGCGGCGGGGGGATGGCGGGAAACTCATAGGAGCACGGACGCCGCCGGCGGCTGATTTTGTGGGTATTTAATTATAGATTTTTCCATACGACTGCTATCATTGTACAATAGCAGGCTAATCCTCCAATAATATTGGTGATTGGTTCTGCTGCTAATACGCCGTAGATTCCCAGGCTCCACAGATGTGGGAGAAGCAATATCAAGGGGACGCCTAAGATTGCTTTTCGGAACAGGGAGAAGAATACTGCCTGTTTTGCTTTTCCCAGGCTTACGAACACGGTCTGGCCTACATATTGGAATGCCATGAAGAAGAACAGGACAAAGTGCCAGCGCATGGATGTTATGGATATTTGCAACAACTCCGGTTCCCCATTGAAAAGTCTTACTACGGTCCCCGGAAGCAGCATAAGAACAGCCCAGACCGCCAGCGCATATGTCAGAGTTACCCGGCGAATGAACCGGATTCCCTCTTTTACCCGGCCGTTCTTTCCTGCGCCGTAGTTATAGCCAAGTACGGGCTGAGCGCCCTGGGTGAATCCCTGCATAGGCATCTGCACTACCTCCCGAACGGAGTAAATGATGGTCATAGCTCCCACATAAAGATCTCCTCCGTAAAATTGCAGGGAAGCGTTGCAGAATATCTGAACCAGGCTGTTGGTTACGGACATGGTGAAGCCGGAAAGTCCCAGGGCTATTATTTCCTTTACTAATTTTCCCTGAAGCCGCAGGGTAGACAGGCGGAGACGCAGTATGGCTTTTTTGCTGTGCAAAAAGCTTAATACCCAGACGGCAGATATCAGCTGAGACAGTATTGTGGCGGCGGCCGCCCCTCTCACTCCTAAATTCAGGTCAAAAATGAAGATTGGATCCAGAATAAGGTTTAGAAAGGCTCCGATTACTACGGTCAGCATGCCTGTTTTGGCAAAGCCCTGGGATTCAATAAAGGGATTCATGCCAAGCCCCAGCATAACAAATATATTTCCGGCAAGATATACGTCCATATAAGCATTGGCATAGGAAATCGTTTCACTGCTGGCTCCAAACAGATACAAAAGAGGCGTTTTGATGAGATAGCCTGTAAATGTCAGAAAGATACCGAATATCAGTAGGAGCGTCAGCGAATTGCCCATGATCTGCTCGGCCTTTTTTTCATCTCCCCTGCCCCGTTCAATGGAACACAAGGGGGCGCCGCCGCTTCCACAAAGGTTGGCAAAGGCATTTATAATTGTAATGATAGGAAATGCCACTCCCACACCTGTCAGTGCCAAACGACCGTCTCCCGGCATATGTCCCAGATACATCCGGTCTACAATATTATAAAGCACATTTACAAGCTGAGCCAGAATCATAGGCAGGGATAAACGCACAATACTTCCGGCCATGCTTCCTTTTGTAAAATCGTGTTTATCTTTTGAAGTGCAAGACATAAAAAAACCTCCCCTGCCTATTATAGTACAAAACAACAAAGCAAGGAAGGTTTCCTACATATTATTTATCTATACCATAATTCATCAAAGACCAGACTCGGCTGCTTTTGCGTGCTCTATGTAGAGCTTCCGAATACCGGGGTATTCGCCCAAGCCTTTCATGACACATTCTACGGTAAAGCCTGCCGCCTCAAAGCGGCTGCGCCAGGAATCCTCGTCTTCGCCGGACATGTCGCGGATGGCATGATCGCCGGCCACTACCATGAAAGGAGCTAAGAGAACTTTTCCGGGACGAAGCTCTCCCACTTTTTTCATCAGGGTATCCAGGGAAGGGTATGCCTCTACCGTTCCTAAAAATGCATTTGAATACCCAAGGTCTTTCATCATATAGTCCAGGGCCGCATAGACGGAATTGGCATAATGAGTGGTTCCATGTCCCATAAATACAAGGGCCTGTTCTTCCGTTAGTTCCGTAAATTCCTCCATTACTGCCTGAATGGCTTTCTCCTGATCCTCCGTACTGCTAAGCAGCGGTTCCCCAAAGGAGACGGATGCAAATGCAGATTCATAGGAACGTATATCCTCTTTCATTTGGTCATTTTCTATACCGTTTACCAGATGGGTGGGCTGTACCAGAATCTCACTGACTCCGTCCGCAAGCATCTGCTCCACTGCTTCTTTCACGGTGGGGATCTTAATTCCGTCCCGTCTTAATATCTTTGCTATAATCATTTTGCTGGTCCATGCCCGGTACATCTGATAATCCGGGAAAGCTTCGGCCAGATCTTTTTCTATTTGATCGATGGTTTTTGCTCTGGTTCTTCCAAAGCTTGTGCCGAAGCTAACGACGAGCAATGCTTTTTTTCCTATGTATGTTTTCATTACCTATGCTCCTTTTGGCGTTTCTGTGATTGGCTAAGAGAAGTCACCTCTTTAAATGCAGTTGATCTGCTTTCCATCCAACCATGAATACAGATTCTCAAACACAATATCCGAACGCTTCAGCACTTCTTCGCTGTAAGCAATCACGGTGCAGCCAAAGGCTTTGCAGATGGCAGCTGTCCTCTTCCCGATGGCTCCGGCGCCCACGATGCCCACAGTCTTTTTGCACAGCAGGTTTCCTACAAGACCATCCTTCGTGCCGCTCTTCCTGCGCCTCCAAAGAAGCATCTTTTTCATAGGCTGCAAAGGTGTGTCCCATCTCCTTTAACCGGGCCGCATGCTTTTCCAGCACCTTATCTGAGACGCCTAAGCCCTCCAATAATACAATTTTCATTTCTCATTATCCTCCTTCTTATCATCCGTTCCCTGCCCCGGCTGCATCTTTATATATTCATCCTTCCTGCTCTGAATCAGACAGACATAACGCCAATTTGACTTCTGGGGAAAAATTAAAATCTCATTTTCTTCATCCAGCATATACTGCATCCAATCATAGATAAGAATATACTACTCTTCTTTTTTGGAAAATCCTTTTCCCTTGTTACCAGCTCCGCAGCCTTTTATCCGGCTTCTGTAGTGAATGTACACCCATGGGCCAAAATGCTTCCAAATAAATCCATAACCATAACCGGTTTGTTATTCAATGCCTTTAAATACCGAAACTTACCTTTGTCCAGCAATTCCCTTAATACCATCTCCTTACTCTCCCCCTCTTTTTCATCTGCATATTGTAAATGCTATATATTGCATATCCATGTCTCTGATTTTGCACCACATATTTACAATTCCTGTAATTCTATATTAACATTTCATATGAAAAAAGGAAAGGAAAAAGTCACCAACCACCAGTTTAACTGGTAATTTGGTATGAGCCCTCAAAAGGGCTATTATTGCCGCCTGCTCCCTTATATATTTCTTTATTGCTTGTTCTGTTATCCTACCGATTATTGACACATAATATCCTCCGGCCCAGAATGCTTTATCCCATTTGCTTTGCAAATCAAATACCCCGCAGCAAGCTGACGGGGCATCAAGCTTGCAGCGCAGCAGAGCTGCGGGGTATTTGACCCCGGCGGGATTGCCGCACTTAAATGTACAAGCTCCTCACACACTGCCCCGTCTATTATTTCTACACTTTTATATCTGCATAGTGTTTTTATTATTTCACAGGAGGTTTTTTACGATTGTCCTTACCACTTCCGCTTACTCCATTCTCCCCAGCATAGCCGGGGGATTAGGAGTTTCATTTAAAGAATCGTTCACTGCTGTAAGTGAAACACTGGATAGAAAATTTTATTTCTACTCACTTTCATGAAGAAATATTTATACATAATCAATGCATATTATGCATATTCGTTTCATTTTATACAATATTTTCATAAAACCCCTTTATAAATATGTATAAAATTTCACTTGCATCTTCCTAGAGGATGTTGTATATTATTTGTCAGTGATAAAACAACAGAGTTTGTGGGATACCCAAAGCTTTCCCACATAGAGAAACAAGATCGAGGAGGATATAGATATGAAAGAAAAAGTTGTATTAGCCTATTCCGGCGGATTGGACACTACAGCCATTATTCCCTGGCTGAAAGAAAATTTCGACTACGAAGTTATCTGCTGCTGCATCGACTGCGGACAGGGAAATGAATTAGATGGTCTGGAAGAGCGTGCAAAGCTGTCCGGCGCCGCAAAGCTGTACATTGAGAATATCATTGACGAATTCTGTGACGACTACATTATGCCCTGCGTACAGGCTGGAGCCGTTTACGAAAACAAATACCTGCTGGGCACCTCCATGGCCCGTCCGGTCATTGCAAAGCGTCTTGTAGAGATTGCCCGCAAAGAGGGCGCTTCCGCCATCTGCCACGGCGCAACCGGAAAAGGAAACGATCAGATTCGTTTTGAGCTTGCCATCAAAGCTCTGGCTCCGGATCTGACCATCATCGCCCCCTGGCGGATGACAGACGTATGGACTATGCAGTCCCGGGAAGATGAGATCGAGTACTGCCGTCAGCACGGCATCAACCTTCCCTTTGATCACAGCCAGAGCTACAGCCGTGACCGTAATTTGTGGCATATCAGCCATGAAGGTCTGGAACTGGAAGATCCGGCCAATGAGCCCAACTACGAACATATGCTGGTACTTGGCGTCACCCCGGAAAAGGCACCAGACGAAGGCGAGTATGTAACCATGACCTTTGAAAAAGGAATCCCCACCTCCTTAAACGGCAAAGCCATGAAAGTATCCGAGATCATCACCGAACTCAACACCCTTGGCGGCAAGCACGGCATCGGCATTGTAGACATTGTAGAGAACCGCGTAGTAGGCATGAAATCCCGCGGCGTCTACGAGACTCCCGGAGGAACCATCCTCATGGAAGCCCACCAGCAGCTGGAAGAACTGGTCCTGGATCGCGCCACCATGGAAGTAAAAAAAGACATGGGCAGCAAATTCGCCCAGATCGTATATGAAGGCAAATGGTTCACTCCCCTGCGCGAAGCAGTACAGGCTTTCGTAACCAGCACCCAGGAATACGTAACCGGAGAAGTAAAGTTCAAGCTCTACAAAGGCAACATCATCAAAGCCGGAACCACCTCTCCCTACACCCTGTACAACGAATCCCTGGCCTCCTTCACCACCGGAGACCTCTACGACCACCACGACGCCAGCGGCTTCATCACCCTCTTCGGTCTGCCCTTAAAAGTCCGTGCTATGAAGATGGCTGAAGCTGAAGCCTCCAAAAAATAAGAAACCTAAAATAACAACACTCTAAAGTCAGGAGGGACGGCCTATTTTACAGTCGTCCCTCCGTCCCATCTGTCACCAATCCCCCCACTTTTCCATAGCTCCAAAAACCACAGCAAAAAGGAGCCCCCATCATCCAGAAGGCTCCCCTGAACTTTTTCCACACAAATTCCACTCTTCTTATAACCAAAAACCTACTCCGCACTCTCCGCTCCCATAGAAGAAAGATAAGAATCCAAAGCAGAAGCATCCATCTCAATCGTAGAAGTATCCGGCCTCGTTGCCATATCATACACAGAATATCCCAGCCAGCACACCAAAGCCAGCACAATAACCCCCGCTGCGGCCTTCGTTATAGTCTGCTTCTTCTTCTCCTTTGCCAATATCTCCTTGCGGTTCGCTTTCTCCTGTTTATAGCGGTTTACCTTTTCCTGACTCATCTTGCGAAATCCTCTCTTTATTTCTCTCTTTTCGTCTGCAGGGCCGCCTGCCGCTGCTCTATCTTAGACAGTATACCACACTATTATGAAAAAAGCATGAAAATTTTAAAAAATCTGCCGCCATATTTCCATACAATCGTACCTTGCCCGGAAAAAGGCTTAAACAACTACAATAATCCCCCCATCACTGGCATAAAGGCTGCTGACTCCGGCAGTATCCAGAATCATAACATCCTTTACCTTTACATGCTTTAAGATCTCTTCCTTCACCATCCTTGCCCGTTCCGGACAATTACAGTGAGAGATGGCCAATCGCTTCTCCGCCGGATTCTTCAAATCCTTTGCAATATATTCTACCATCTTCTTCAGCGCACGATTGATTCCTCTTGCCTGATCCAGCTGACAGATAGTCCCTATGGGAGTAGCCCCCATAACCGGTTTAATATTCAGGGCATTGGCAACAAAAGCCTTCAAGTTGCTGAGTCTGCCATTTTTACGAAGGGCCTCCAGAGATTCCAGTACAAAATACGTATTCTGCCCTGCTATATAGGCATCCACCGTCTCAATAACCTTCTCAAAAGTCATTCCTGCTTTCTCACATGCTTCAATCTTCATGGCAATCAACGTCTGGCCAATGGAAGCCGAACAGGAATTAAATACATGAATATTTTTCTGACCCTTTTCCTCTATATACAGCTTTTTCCCCAGCTCCGCACTGTTATAAGAGCCGCTGAGCTCTGCCGAAAGAGTAACCGCATACACATTCTCAGCTTCACAGGTATAAGCTTCCAGATAACGCTGGGGCGAAGGGCAGGAAGACTTTGGACAGTTAGGGCTTGCTGCCACTCTGCGCAAAAAATCTGCCTGATCAAAAGTCTCGTCATCTATCACATGGTGTCCGTCAATGTCCAGCACCAGCGGCACGCTTTCAAAGCACTTATCCTCCTTGTAGCTCTTTGGCAGTTCACCGCAGCTGTCAACAATAATCTTATAACTCATAATTTGCCTCCCAATACCACAAGCGGACATGCTCATATGTTCATTTTCGGTATCATCCCAAAACGAAACATGTACTTTCAATCTCACTTCCGCTTGCTTTTACTACCATAGAATCTAGTTTTCAATACTACATATGATAGTAACATGCCACTACATGTTTTTCAAGTAGTTTTTGCAATTATGCCGCAATTATTTAATTATAGAATAAGTCAGCAGGCATTTCCATATCCGTGTCCTGGTGGTTCACATTGGTTATGGCAACCTGCTGACTTATTTTACAACAGCTTCTTATGATTTATACTGTTTCATTGATATAGATTCCTTCTAACACCCGTATCAAGGACAGCTTTTCGTGCACCTCTGCCCGTTTTTCCTCCGTGCAGGTCTTTATCAGCTCTTTGGGCCCCAGCATTCCGCAAAGGAAGCTTCCTAAATCAGCTATGGAGACAGAAAGCTCCGGCTCCTTTTTAGATGGCAGCAAGCGGCTGCTTTCTGCAGTAAATTCCCATTGAAAGGTTCCCTGATTTTCTTCCAGAATGGGGTCCGTAATGGCAAGTACCAGACTTTGCTCCTCCTTTGCTCCAATCTGAGCCATAAAAGCAGGCAGATGCACCAGCCGCATCATCATAGGGGTTGTCTCCCATTCCGGCCAGTGGATATGACGCCTTTGGTAAGACGCATCCTTTTCAATATAAAGATCGTATTCTTCTGCCAACTGATTCTCTTCCAGAGATGCCAGTCCCTCCTCATCCTCGTTTCCCATAAGGCGAAAATCAAAGGGCAGGTAAATAGCCTCGTCCGCAGGCATCAAAAAAGCAAAGGGCTGCTGTTCGCGCTTCATATCCCCAAGGGCCTTCGTCAGAAGCTGCCGCATCAAGCCCTGATGGCGATATTGAACCTTAGTTGCTACTGCAACCAGGTAATCCGCCTGAACACACGCTCCGCAAAAGCGGAAGGTATAAGGATTCCGGTGCAGCATAGCAAGGATGTTCCCTTCCTCCACGGCTGCCAGGATCTGGTTGTCCGCCGCTTTAATCTGATAATAGGCATCCACAAACGCTTCCTCATCCTCTACAAATATTTCTTCATAGAGAGCCCGGGAATCTTCTTTTTCCTCATGAGAAAGATATCGTATCTCCATTTTTTATTCCTCTCCTGTTGTTCTTTTGCAGCCGGAACACCCTCCACAGGGGCTTTCCATCACATCCTCATAGGCATAATTTGCTATGGGAATCAGGGCGCATATGGCCTGAGCGGAAATCCCTTCTCCTGTTCCCGTAAAGCCCAAGCCTTCTTCCGTTGTAGCCTTAATATTAATCTGATCCACAGAAATCTGCAATGCCTTCGCCACATTCTCCCTCATAACAGGAATATAGGGAGCCATCTTCGGCCGCTGGGCAATGATGGTAGCATCCATATTTCCTATCACATAATTTGCCTCCTCCAAAAGCGCTCCTACCTGCTCCAAAAGCCGGATACTGGAGATGCCTTTGTAAGCCGGATCTGTATCCGGAAAATGCTTCCCGATATCACCCAAGGCTGCAGCACCTAAAAGTGCATCCATAATGGCATGAAGCAGTACATCCGCATCTGAATGGCCGAGAAGTCCTTTTTCGTAGGGGATCTCCACGCCTCCCAGAATCAGTGCACGGTCCTTTGCCAATTTGTGTACATCATAGCCCATTCCTACACGCATATTGCATTCTTCTCCTTTTTCCCATATAGGGTAAGTATACCACATTACTTTTTATTCTACTATACCCAAAAGACATCTCCTAATACATAACCATCAAGGCAAGGACGGGAGGTTACTGTGAACACCATGGGTGTGAACCAGGCTTTGTATGTAAGGTATGTATTTTTCATGTCTTTACCAAAAAGGATTTTTTGTGTATACTGTTCTCAGATATTTCAGTAAAAATACATTTTGCATCAACTGGTGATCTGGCTTCATTGGCTTAACTCCCAGCGGTCAGTTATCAAACTAGAAAGGCTTACATATGATACAAGATATTGCACCACATATTTACCACAACGAATACCGTCCCGCTCTTCCTGCGGCGGATAGCTTTCTTCTCTACTTTGAGGGGGAGCAGGTTTTGGCAGGATGTCAGAAAGACGCATTGGCTTTTCCCAGATTTCAGGAGCTTCCAGGGACAAAGCGGGAGCTTTCTTCTGAACTTATTTATTTATTTTCAATTGATAATTGTAGTTTTTATCTGTCCAGACAGTGCCCTTCTTTTGATCCGGAGCATTTTCAGATGAAAAGCATCCGCATCTTTCGTGATACCTGCCCCGGCTGGCTGTCCTTTGCTGGTATCACTGCCCATCAGCTTTATCAGTGGTATGATTCCCGCCGTTTCTGCGGACACTGCAAAAAGCCGCTGGTTCACTCCGGCAAAGAACGGATGGTTTACTGCCCGGACTGCGGCATCATGGAGTATCCGAAGATTTCTCCGGCTGTAATTGTGGGAATCCTTCATAACGGCCGTATCCTTATGTCAAAATATGCGGGCCGCACTACTACCCATTATGCCCTGATAGCAGGCTTTGCAGAGATTGGAGAAACCATTGAGGAGACTGTCAATCGAGAAGTCTATGAGGAAGTAGGACTTCATGTAAAAAATCTGCACTATTACAAGAGTCAGCCCTGGTCTTTTTCCGGTTCTCTGCTGTTTGGCTTTTTTGCGGAATTGGATGGGGAGGATGAGACCATCACTCTGGATACTCAGGAGCTTGCCACTGCTGACTGGTTCACCCGGGAGGAAGCGCCTGCCCAGCCTTCGGATATCAGCCTGACAAGTGAAATGATTTGGAAATTTAAAAATGGGGAAGTTATTTTTTAGAGACTTAACACCAATTTCCGTTTCAAAATGGAAATATTTGCTTATACAAACCAGGAGGTTCCTATGAAACAGCATACAGCAATGATCACCGGCGCTTCCAGAGGCATTGGAGCTGCCATTGCTAAAAAATTCGCAGCAGAGGGCTGGAATCTGGTTTTGACTTGCCTTCACAGCAAAGAGAAGCTGGAAACGCAGGCTTTGGAGCTTCATGCTGCTTATGGTATCACCTGCTTTACTTTTGCAGGAGATATGGGAAGCAAGAGGGATGTTCAGGACTGCTTTCGCCGGATGGAAGAACGTTTTGAAGGTGTTGATGTTCTCATAAACAATGCCGGCATTTCTCATGCAGGGCTTTTTACAGAGCTTTCTTTGGAGGATTGGGAGCAGGTTATGCGGACAAACTCCACTTCCGTTTTCCTCTGCACCCGGCAGGCGCTTCCCTATATGCTGAAACAGAAATCCGGATCCATTGTAAACATTTCTTCTGTCTGGGGCTGTGTGGGGGCTTCCTGTGAAACCGCCTATTCCGCTTCCAAGGGCGCTGTCAATGCCCTAACTATGGCCTTGGCTAAGGAATTAGCCCCAAGCGGAATTGCCGTCAACGCTATTGCCTGCGGCGCTATTGACACGGATATGAATGCCTGCTTTACAGAGGAAGAAAAAGCTGACATTGCAGAAGAAATTCCCGCCGGACGCTTTGGGACGCCGGATGAGGTTGCCGGGCTTGTATTTGCTGTGGCATGCCAGCCTTCTTATTTAACGGGACAGATTATGCGGCTGGATGGGGGCTGGATTTAAATAAGAAAAAATTATTCAACATAGTTTTTATAAGGGGTATTATATGAATATTATCAAACAATTCGGAATTATCTTTTCCATCTGCTGGTTGGGGACTCTGATCGAACATTTCCTTCCCTTTGCTTTTCCGTCCAGCGTCATTGCCATGCTTTTGCTGCTGCTTTGTCTGCTGACGGGTATTTTAAAGGTGGATCATATTCGGGAAAAGTCCGATTTCCTTTTGGGAAATATGGCCTTTTTCTTTATTCCGGCAGGGGTAAATGTGATTAACTATCTGGATATCCTGAAAGCAAGCTGGCTTCCGCTGGTGGTTATCTGTACCCTGACCACGGTTATCACCTTTGCCGCCACAGCTTTCAGCATCCGGCTTACGGTACGCTTATTGAAAAAACGGCAATATTAGGACAATGCACAGAAAAATTTTATGGACATATGCTTTTGCAGCGCAATATTTTTACGGGCAAAGGTATGATGTTCATATATCACAAAATCAGAATGTGGAAAGGAAACGTTATGAATGAATTATGGGCTTCCCCCTTTTTCGGAATTGCTGTAAGTATTCTGGCTTTTTGGCTGGGCGTCAAGCTTCAGGCACGACTGAAATCTGTTCTCTGCAATCCGCTGCTGATTGCTATTTTACTGATTGTGGGGCTTTTGTCCCTGTTTAAAATTCCTTACGAAAGCTACAATGAGGGCGGCGCTGTCATCAATATGTTTCTTGCCCCGGCTACTGCCTGTCTGGCGGTCTCCATTTACAGCAAGATTCAAATATTGAAAGAAAACTGGCTGCCTATTGTAGTGGGCTGTACCGTGGGTTCTCTTACTTCCATGGGCAGTGTCTATCTGCTCTGCAGACTGTTTCGTCTGGATGAAGCTATGACTTCCTCTTTGCTTCCCAAGTCTATCACTACCCCTATTGCCGTGGAGGTCAGCAGCTCTCATGGGGGAATTGTTCCCGTGACGGTGATTGCCGTTATTTTTACAGGGATTCTGGGAAGCATTCTCGCTCCCTTTCTGATCCGCCTGTTCCGGGTAAATGACCCAGTAGCTGCTGGACTCTCTATCGGAGCCTGCAGCCATGCTGTGGGAACCTCCCGGGCTATACAGATTGGGGAAACGGAAGGAGCCATGAGCGGCCTGGCCATTGGCATCTGCGGAATTATTACAGTGCTTATTTCAATGATTTTTCTTCACTAAGTTCAGGAATACCACATGCGCCACTACCGACTTTGAGTTATGGTGGTACGATAATGGGGCGCATGTAGGTTTAATTCTCACAGGAAATCACTTCCCCGTAATTTCGGATTATTATCTCTTTTCCCACCCGCTTCTTCGGATCGGAATTAATGGCCCGGCGCACATCCACTTCTTCTCTGAGGAAGTCGTGATATAATTCCTGAATCAGCTCCGTATTGTGATTGGTCAGCATACAATAGCAGCCCCTGTCCGACAGCTCCTTAAATACCTTTGAAAGACGTCTGTGCTCTTCCTCCGTGAAACCTTCCTTGGTATAAGAGTCAAAGGAAGCAGGATTCAAGGGCGCATACGGACTGTCAAAATAAATAAAATCACCTTTCTTTGCCGTCTCCAAAGACTTTTCAAAATCCTGACAGGTGATGGTTACGGACTTCAGGTAGTAAGAAACATTTTTTATATTCTCCACATCCACGGAACGAACCTGTTCTTTTTGATTCCATGGAACGTTAAACTGCCCTTTCTGGTTCACTCGATAGAGACCATTGAAACAGTGCTTGTTCAGATAGATAAACAATGCCGCCATCTCCGTGTCATAATCCTCGGCTTTCAGCTTACCATTGTAGCGCTCACGCATTTCATAGTAGAATTCTTTTGTACAGGTCACTTGATCCATAGAGCCTAAGACCACGGTTAGATGATTCACGTGATCCCGAATCTCTGTATAGGCATGAATCAGTTCACGGTTAATATCGTTGATAAAGGCCCACGCCGGTTTTTGATGGAACAGCAGCGCTCCGCCGCCCACAAAGGGCTCATAGTAGTCCTTATATTCTTCCGGCATCCGAACGCTTAAGGATTCCAATAGCTGCCGTTTTCCGCCTGCCCATTTTACAAAGGGTACTGTATTTGTACTGCTCATATTTTTTCTCCCGTCTTTATGCGATATTTCTATTCTACTATAAAAACGTGAAAAAGACGAATGAAATTTTTTTATTTTTCATGAGCCTTTAAAAGTCTCCGACTACACTACATCTTGTAAGCTTTCCACCTTAATCGCATCCGCCGCTCTGCGGATTTCCCCAAGATCTCTTCCCTTTAAAATCAGTTGATACATATTTAAGATAAGCTCTGTTAATTTCGCCCCTCTCTTAAGGCCGGAAACCTCCGCCAGAACATTTTCAGCCTGCTCCGCATCCTGCACCATATCTTCTGCCTCTTCTATATAGCGCCATACGCCTGCCGCCGCCCCTATGGCGATATAGGCCGGCACAATCTCCTGTGAAAGAGCCAGGCTTGCGGAGCCTATGAGACGATCCTGCGGCGACAGTTTACGTCCCGGATCTCCTCCTACCCGCTTACAGGTATCCTTAAGCGCCGCATTGGTAAACCGGTACAGCAAATCCGAAATATGCTTCATAATATCTTCCAGCGGTACATGATACTTTGCCGATAATGCTGCCGCACTCTCTTCCATGGCATTTCGGACAATGATATAAATCTCATTGTGATCAATTGCCTGACAGATATAGTCTAGTCCTAAGATATCACCCAGATAGGCGCAGGTTGCATGTCCCATATTGTGAATATATAGCTTCCGTTTTATAAAAAAGTCAAAGGGTTCAAAAGGAATCATATTCTTGATTTGGGGAGCTTCTCCTTTAAACGCCGCCTGATCCACAGGCAAAAACCCATATTGCTCCACACAGACACGCAAAGGTTCCCCATCTTTCATTTCATCTGTCTGAACAGGAACCATTCGGCCTATTGACGCCTCTACCAGTCCCACCTGTTCATCCAGAATCTTACATTCCTCTTCTGTTAATTGTTCTTTCAGCATTGTTTCCAATACTTTATTTGCATCCATCAGATTTTCACAGATAATAATATTCAAAGGTCCCTTACCTGCCGCCCAGCGTTTCCGCAATCCTGCAACCAGATTGGGAACAATGAATTTTAAGATACGGGCGCCTACAGCCGTTGCCATAATGTCACATTCTGCAATAGCGTCCGCCACACGGTCCATATCATTTCCGTTAACTGCTGTGACTGGCTTTACCAACAGATCCCGATGTCCCTGGCTAGTAACATACCGCAATGGATACTCTCCCTTTTTCTGCAGCTCCTGTACTACTGAATCTGCCACATCCACAAAGGTTACTTCATATCCTGACTCAGAAAAGAGCATGCCAATAAAACCCCGGCCAATATTTCCGCCGCCGTACATAACCGCTTTCATATATTTCGCCATTCCTTTCTTATTTAAAAATTGCTGCGCAATAGCACTAAAGGGTAAAGTCGCTTCAACACACCTGTAATGAGAGAAACTTCCATTCGAAAGGACTCTCATGAAAGTTCCTCTCGTGCGTCTTTGCGACTTTACTGTTAAAAATTGCTGCGCAATAGCACTAAAGAGTAGTTAAAAATTGCTACGCAATAGCACTAAAGGGTAGTTAAAAAACATACCACATATCCAGATACTCCCGAACCATTTTCTTCATCGCCTGGAAAATCACGTCCTGACGGGCAACCGTAGTAAAAGCTGTTAAGGATTCCTTTTCTCCGGTTGCACACTTTTCTGTCAGATATCCGTCCCTTTTAAGCGCTTCTGCCATCTTTGGCCCTGCAGCCTCAGATGCATGATGTACTAGAAATTCCAGAAGCTTCGGTGATGCGTCACGCTCCAGGGCAGTCCAGATATTCACCTTGCAGACACCGTCGTCAAATAATCTGCGTACCTGTTCATTCGACACGGAAGATGTTCCATGAAGGACAATCTTTGGGCCAATCAGCTCTTTTATGGCACGTGCCGCCTCCCCGTGATATTTTAAATCCTTTCCGGAAGCCCGATGCTCCGTTCCCAGATTTGCCACTACCATATCCACCCCTGTACGCTTCATATAATCTGCGCATTTATCTGCGGTAGTAATATCATTGTGCGCCTCGCCGCCTGCATCCACAATCTCATCGCAGGCTCCCTCAATCATAATCTCCTGTCCCTTTTTCTCAACAAAGGCTCTTGTCTTTGCTATGTTTTCCTCCAGCGGCAGGTTAGAAGCATCATACATAATCGTGGAAAAATCACTTAAATCACTTTCACAAAGTTCCGCATCCAAATCATGCTGCACATGATCCAGATGAAGCAGCAAATCCACGTTCTCATAATCGCCGCCCTTTCGCATTAACACTTCCGCATCTGCCTGGAAAAGCTTCAATCCGGTCTCCCAATTTCTGCTGTGCGTATAATTTCGAGACTGAGAGCGATGCTCATATTGAACCGTAATAGCCAGTGTTACAGGTACGCTCTTCAATCCGTGATCCTTTGCAAACTCACTGGCTGCGGAAATAATTGCTTCTGTGGTGGTCAGATTCTCCGTGCAGAGACAGGGAATCACCCATCCCTTTTTCGAAGCCTCTTCATATATTTTTATTACCTTTTCTTTCTCTGTAATAATTGGCATCTTTATCTTCCTCTCTTTTATGCGGTTCTGCCATCATCCTCTTTCCAAACACGGCCGACCGCCTCGTACAGTCTTTTATATTTTATATAAAAAGCTTCATACATTTTATGTTTCTTTGGATCCGGCAGATATTCTTTGCCTGTCTTCACAAAAACTTTCGCCGCTTCTTCCAAATTCCTATAAATGCCGCAGGAAGTTCCGGCCATCATAATACATCCCAATGTTCCGGATTGGGCATTTCCCAAAGTAACAATCTTCTTGTTGAGGATATCTGCTTTCATCTGCAGCCACACCTCTGCCTGTGCTCCACCACCTGTAGCCCGGAGTTCTGTTACCTCAATTCCTGCCTCTTTTAAGCATTCCAGATTCAAACGCATTTCATAGGTAACCCCCTCCATTAATCCCTGATAGAGATCTATGGAAGTCGTATTGTCACGTATTCCCAATATAGCACCCGTAATTTCTCCATCCATGTAAGGTGTTGCTGAGCCTGAGAAATACGGCAGCACCAGAAGTCCGGAAGGTTCTCCCTTTTTCATCTGTTCATTAAAGCCGTCATAGGGATTTATACCGTTTTTTCGGAATCCCCCCGCCTCCAGGGCCGCCAGGTTGTCCCGATACCATTTCAGCAGAGAGCCACCATTAAAAGAAAAAGCATAGGTTACATAAGTGTCTTTCTCCACATAAGGCACCATAACAAAATTATATTTCTGCATTGCCTTTGAACACTGGGGATGTGAAAAAATAGGCGTAATACATTCCACCGTTCCTGTACCGTCTACTGCCATTCCACATTTCAGACAACCGGTTCCAATCGCTGCTGCAATCTGATCATGGCAGCCTGATACAATAAGAGTATCCTCTGAAAGCCCAAGCTCTGAGGCCATCTCTTTACGAATCAGCCCTGCCGTGCTTCCGGTAGGTGCCGACGCAGACATCAGCCCTTTATCAATTCCCGCAAATTGCAGAATATCTTCTGCCCAGTCCAGTTTCCGATAATCAAAAGCCATCGTACGGCAAGCCAGAGAATAATCGATCTGCCAAACGCCACTCAACATATAGACAATATAATCTCCAAACTGGCAGATGTGTTTTGTTCTCTCATAGACGTCCCGGCGGTTCTCCGCCACCCACATTAGCTTGGAAATACTGTACATAGCGTGCGGATTAATTCCGGTTATCTGAAACAGATAATCTCTTCCAAAATGATTTATCAGCTTTTTACACTGCTCCTCCCCTCTGGGATCTACATAAAGCAATGAATTCATCAAAGGCTTATCATTTTCTCCAACGAAAATTGTAGTTTCACCAAAAGATGTAATTCCAATGGCGTGAATCCTGTCAATTCCTGATACAGCTTGCCGGATCACTGCTTTTACATTTGTCCAAACCTCCCAGGCGTCCAATTCCCGTCCATCGTCATCTTTTTGAATATCATATTCCCGATATGCCTCGCTAAGCAGACTGCCGTCCGAATCACATACCGTACATTTACAGCCTGTAGTACCCACATCCACACCCGCTATGGCCATTCTGATCCCTTCTTTCTCCATTCACATTTATTTTCACAAAACCATTTTTACTGCCTGATATAAATTCTGATAACGCTCATAGTTCCTGTTATATTGCTCTCGTACATGCTGCCTGGGTTCATAGGTTTTCCCCTGTTTCACAAAAACCTCTGCCGCTTCTTTCAAACTGGAGAATACTCCTGTTGCTTTTCCGGCCAGCATAGCACATCCTATCCCGCCTGCCCGATAATCACCCTGAGAAGTAATGGGAATATTCAAAATATCTGCTTTGATCTGCAGCCATTGGGCTGACTGAGAGCCTCCGCCTGTAGCCCGAAGCTCTTTCACATGGAGTCCACCCTCTGAAAGTCTTTCCAAATTATACCGCATCTCATAGGTACTTCCCTCCATCATGGCCCGATAGATCTCCTCCAGTCTAGTTTCCGTCGTCAGACCTATGATAGCCCCTCTGGATTCACTATCCATATAAGGCGTACCTGCCCCGGTAAAATGGGGCAGTACCAACAAATCTGTTGGCATATCCGCCATAGTCTCATCCAAATACTGATAAAAACTTTTTCCCTGTCTCTGAGCCGTCTCCTGCTCCTTTTTTCCTATATGTTCCCTGCACCAACGCAACAGTGAGCCGCCTGTAAGGGAAAATGCATAGGTTACATATGCCCCTGGCAAAACATAGGGTACAATCGCATATCCCCCCTGATAAAGAGCCAGATATTCTGGGCACCCATTATAGAAGCTAGTAATACACTCCAGGCTTCCCACACTGTCAATAGCCATTCCTGGCTTTAAAATTCCTGTTCCTATGGCAGAGGCCACCTGATCATGACAGCCGGTCACAATTGCAACATGTTCTGGCAACTCTAGTTCCCTGGCAATTTTTCTGCCAATTCTGCCAACAATACTTCCCGTAGGAAGAGGTCTGGGTAACTGATCTCTGGAAACGCCGACAAACTTAAGAACCTTCTCATTCCAATCCATCTTATGTACGTCAAACATAGCTGTCCGGGCTGCCAAAGTATAATCTGTCACAAAAGCCCCACATAGACAATATATTATATAATCCGCACCAAATAAAACACGTTTAGTCTGTGCAAACAAATCGGGATAATGCTTTTTTACCCACATAAGCT
Source organism: Candidatus Merdisoma sp. JLR.KK006 (assembly GCF_036941035.1). NCBI lineage: Bacteria > Bacillati > Bacillota > Clostridia > Lachnospirales > Lachnospiraceae > Candidatus Merdisoma > Candidatus Merdisoma sp. JLR.KK006. The sequence goes on from NZ_JAYMNS010000015.1 coordinate 26,843, forward strand.
TTGGGGCACTCATCATAGAGCTGGGTTTTATACCCATAAGCTGACTGAATGCCTTTGCCCCAAACTCTCTTTGCAGTTCCAGGCTTTCTTCAGCGCCCCTGTTATCCGAATAGAGCATAAAGGAGGTCAAGGGGCGATCTGCCTCATCCAGAAGGACAAAAGATTCTCCAAAGGAAGTCAAAGCAATTGCCTGTATATCTGAAATCCTGTTTATGGCACGCCGTACTGCACATTTGGTGCCTTCCCATACTTGGGCAGCCTCCACCTCATAGATACCAGCTCCTGATTTGCCCTGATACTCTTCATAGGCCTCTGCCAAAAGCATTCCATTCTCACTGTAAACACAACATTTGCTTCCTGTCGCCCCAATATCAATTCCTACTACTGCCATAACCTTATGCCTCCGCAAACTCTATTATTTTCAGTTCACAGCCCAGATATTAAGAAGCGGCCACCATACGGTTCCGAATCTTCTGGGAGAACTGGGAGTAAGCAACTGCGGCAATCAACACAATTCCCTTTACCAACTGCTGAACGTAATCATTAATACCACACATAATCATACCTGTCTGTAAAGTTCCCATCAGCAACACACCGATAATCACCATAGACAGCCGGCCTTCGCCACCACTTAAGGATACACCGCCAATCACTGCTGCGGTAATAGCATCCATCTCATATCCGCTTCCGGAAGAGGGCTGACCCGAACTGGTCTTAGACAGCAATACCAGCCCTGCGATTCCGGAAAGAAATCCACTGATGCTGTATGCCATGATCTTAATGTTTGTAACATTCACACCGGAAAGCCTTGAAGCCTCCTCGTTGCCACCCACGCCATAAAGATAACGCCCTAAGGTTGTCTTTGTCAACATAATAATAAATATGACGAACAGTACTACAGCCAGAAGGACCTGCAAGGGTATGCCAAACAAAGAAGCGGCTGCAAAACGGCTGAATGCCTTGGTAAATCCATATACCGGAAGTCCTCCGGTAACAATGTAAGCCAGTCCTCTAAGGGAGGTTTGAACACCCAGAGTGGCAATAAAAGGCGGCATATTCATCTTTGTCACACAAACGCCGCTAATCGCTCCATAGACAATGGCTAACAATAATGCAATGATACAAGTCAGCAAAATTGGCAGTTCAAAATTTTTCAGACAGATAGCAGCAGTTACGGCCGTAACACCAGCTATGGAGCCTACGGAAAGATCAATGCCTCCGGTAAGCAGTACCAAGGTCATTCCGATAGAAATAATTCCTGTAATAGATACTTGTTTTAAAATAGTAAATGCTGTATTCGTTGTTAAAAAATTATGAGATGCGATGGAAAAAATTACAATCATCAGCAAAAACGCCACAATAATACCATAATTTAAAAGCACTATAACTGCTTTATTATTTTTTTTCATTTTCTTAAATCCTCCTATTTCGGTTCCTCACAGTACTGCTTTTTGAAATTATAGCTGGCTGGAAGCCATCTCCAGTACTTTTGCCTGGCTGTATTCACTTCTGCTAAGCTCTCCTGCTATCGTTCCGTTACTCATAACCAGAATTCGATCCGACATACCAAGCAACTCCGGCATCTCAGAACTGATCATAATCACACTCTTTCCGGATTCTACCAGTTTGCACATCAAACCATAAATCTCCTGCTTAGCACCTACATCAATTCCTCTGGTGGGTTCATCAAAAATCAAAATATCACAATTGGTAGCCATTGCCTTTGCCAGCACCACTTTCTGTTGATTTCCACCGGATAAATTTTTCACCAGCTGTTCTGCTCCGGGTGTTTTAATATTCAAGTCATTAATATACCCTTCCACATAATCCTTTTCCTTCTTCTTATCCATGAAAAAGAATCTGGATACCTTTTTCAGAATACTGTAAACAATATTCTCCCGAATAGGCAGGGAAAGCACTACGCCCTGAGCTTTTCGATCCTCCGGAATCAGGCCAATGCCTGCGTTCAACCCGGTTCTCGGATTTTTGGGGTGGTACTTCTTTCCCATGAGCGTAATCTCTCCGGCTTGAATGGGATCTGCTCCATAGAGTGCCCGAACCAGTTCTGTACGTCCGGCTCCAACCAAACCGCCAAACCCAAGGATCTCTCCTTTCTTTATCTCAAAACTTACATTTTTTACTTGCTTATTCACCAGTCCCTCCACTTTCAGAACCGTCTCCCCAATCTGGCGATTGGGAACCGGATAGTCATCCGAAAGTTCCCGGCCTACCATATAAGCAATAAGTTGCTTCCTATCTAACTCATCAACCTCTTTTGTCACAATATACTTTCCGTCACAGAAAACACTCGCCCGATCGCAAAGTTCAAATACCTCTTCCAAGCGATGTGATATAAAGATAATGGTTACCTTTTCTTTTTTCAGCTTTTCAATAATCTTGAAAAAAACTTCTGTCTCTTTAATGGTAAGAGGTGCTGTGGGTTCATCCATAATAATAAATTCCGTATTTCTGGAAACAGCTTTCAAAATCTCTACAATCTGCTGATAAGCAACTCCCAGATCACATACCCGCTTGCGAACATCCAGATCTACACCCATTTCCATGCAAAGCTCTCTGGCTTTTTCTTCCATGACATTTACATCCCGAAAAATACCCTTTTTTACTTCTCTTCCATAAAAGATATTTTCCGCAACAGTCAGATAGGGCACCAGACTGAATTCCTGATAGATTACGCTGATTCCAAGTTCCATAGACTGTTTTGGATTCAGCTTTTCGTATATTTTTCCATTAAATGCGATACTGCCTGACGTGGGTTCAATCGCCCCTGTCAGGATTTTTATAAAAGTAGATTTTCCGGCACCGTTTTCACCACAGATCGCATGGACTTCTCCCCGTTTTACCTCAAAAGACACTCCGTCCAACGCCTTGACACCAGGATAATATTTGCATATGTCTTGAACTCTCAGGATCACATCTTCCACTTCCATCCCTCCATTCCTGCCCTTTTCATTCATGGGCTATAACACTTAACTTACGCGGGGGCTGTCGCACATTTTACAACAGCCCCCATGTTCAACTACATATTTAATTCTTAAATCACATTTCCCTTAGGAGGGATCGTACTTATAAGTACCATCCAGCAAGTCTGCCAGGGGAACAAGTACCGGATCGAAGATTACTGTCTTGGTTGCTGCCGGTTTTCCGTTCATAATATAGTATACCAACTGATAAGCCGACTCATAGCCGCAAGCGTATGGGAACAAGTCTACGGTTCCTCTGTAAATGGTATTCTCTTCAAGCATATTGTTCAAAGCTTCATCTGTAGCATCACCGGAGAATACTGCAACAGGATCGTCACCTGTATAGCCTGCATTTACCATTGCCTGATATCCGCCGATTCCGCCGGAATCGTTAGATGCAACTACTACCTGAAGATCCGGATAAGCTGCCAGTGTACTTTCAACAATCTGAAGTCCGAGTTCTGGTGTATCACCTGCCTGACGTGCAACAATATTTATATTTTTGCACTCTGCTTCCAAAGTATCCTGAATGCCGTCCGCACGTGCAATCGTGTCTGCTACATTGTCCTGTGTAATCAGGCAAACCTGAACTTCTTCCTGATCCGCCAGATTCTCATTAATCCAGTTTGCTGCATTCTTTCCGATTGCCTGCCCATAAGAATACTCCTCGCAGATGTAACGGAAATCAGAAATGTCAACACTCTGTGCTGCACAACTGGTTACAATACCTGCCTCATTGGCAGTTGTCACAATGCTCTCCAATGCATTCTGATCAATCGGGGAAATCATAATCGCATTGTAGTTATCATTTACAAGAGTCTCCACATCGGAAACCTGCTTGTCAACATCATACTGGGAATCAATGGTCAGCGGCTCGCTTAATCCCATTTCCTTGCAGGCATCATTGAAACCCTCTACCACCTGTACAAACCAGGGATTTGCCAGATTCATGCAGACATATCCAAGCTTTAAATCCTTGGGTACATCTGATGCCTGAACCGCAGCAATTACTTCATCCATGGTCATGGTGTCTTCTTCCCCGGCAGGTGTAGCCTCAGGAGCTTCCGTTTCTGCTTCTGCAGGTTCTTCTGCATCTGCTGGTGCCTCAGTCTCCTCTGCAGGTGCAGCCGGTTCTTCTCCTTTAGAACCACAGCCTGCGAGAGTTGCTCCGAATACTGTTACAGCCAGTAACATTGCCAGTAACTTTTTCATTTGTTTTTACCTCCATTTACTTTTCTTTTTATTTAATAAGCACAGCAGCGTGCCATTAAATACGATTCTATGTGTTTATTTGTTTCCATAGTAGTCCTTGTAATCCGCAAAAATGAGATACTTGGGCTCTTCGTCCTCTATAATTTCCGGAATCCTCTCTCCGGCCGTATGGAAACGGTTGTCAATCGTATCATCATTGGTGGTAGACACCTCAAACAGCATAACCGGTCCGGTTCCCGGCACTCCCTGCCAGGAATGGTACTGGCCCGGCTTTAAGGTAATGCTCTCCCCCGGCTTCAAAGTAACCTGTCCCCCTGCCGGAACCGTCACCGTATGTCCGTCCACGCTGACCGTAACAGGAGTTGTATCAAAGGTTCCTTTCTTTCCGCTGCGTCCCCCTTCCACATCCTCAAAATCTTCTTTTGTGGCATTATAGAGGGTAATCACCAAGTCTCCTCCGCCCTTATTGATAATATCCTCCATTTTGCTCCAGTGATAATGATAAGGAAGGATCTGACCGTCATCAACCAGAAGAAGCTTCTCGGCATAAGGCTTTGGATATTTTTCCTTGTTGTGAAAATTGCCGTTTCTATATGTAAAAATAGTCAGGCCAATCTTTTTAAAGTCCCCGCTTCCAAAGTCCGAGATATCCCAGCCAAGCATATTATCCACCAACTCCTGATAATCCTCTCCGGCTTTCTTCCAGTCCTCAGGCCCCCAATGCGCAAAGCCTGGCATGGGAAGTCCTTTCTCATCCTCCATAAAGCGGATTGTTTTCCCGATAATCCTATTCAGTTCCGAACGTTTCATAAAAAGACATCTCCTTTGCTTTTTCATAAAAAGCATTTATTTTTTTCTACCTGTAAGAAATTTTAAGAAAAAAAACGTTTTTATTCAATATCATTTCCAAGATTTAAATTTTTCGTAATTAATCCCAGTAATCTTTATATTTTAACCAAATATTATTGACTTTTTTGTGTATTTTATCTAAAATTAGACTGATTTAATTAAAAAATAAGCCGGTAGTTTTTATAAAAATTTTTAATTATTTTTATTTTCAGGAAAAAAGGGAGAAGTAAGCGTGTCCACCATCAAGGATGTTGCCAAACGTGCAGGCGTCGCAATTTCAACTGTATCCAATGTAATTAACAATAAGGGGAATGTGGCTCCTGCCACTGTGCAGAAAGTAAACGATGCAATTAAAGAATTAAACTATCAGACAAATTATATTGCCAAGCTTATGAAAAGCAAGCAGCCCAAAAGAATCGGCATGATTGTTGATGATTTGTGCGGCCTTTTTTATCCATATGTCATCCAGCCCATTCGCCAGATTGCAGAGAAATATAATTATGAATTGGTGTTGTATGACACTAACAGCAATCCGGAAAAGGAATGGAAGATTTTTCAGAGCCTTGTATACTCCCAGATTGACGGAATTATATTCAGCACATCCACCCCTCCTGTGGAACTTCCGAATTTCGTTGCCAATCTGCGGCAGTTAATTGAAAGTTCCCATCGCTCCATCAGCCTTGTAAGCATTGAGCGAGATTTAACCCGATACGGAATTGATTCCGTTTATACCGATATGCATGCCGCCGGCCAGAAAGCCGTACAGCACCTATTGGACAAGAGCTGCAGGGTAATCGGACACATTACAGGTCCCATAGACGTGGAGATTGTACAGGATCGTTTAAATGGCTACAAGGATATTCTCACTCAAAACCAGATCCCTATCCGGGAACATCTTATCGCATATGGTGATTACAGTCACATGAGCGGCTACAATGCCATGAATACGCTCTTAGACTGGAATCCGGATATAGACGGCGTTTTTGCCGCCAACGATCAGATGGCTATTGGCGCCTGCATGGCCTTGAAAGCTGCCAACAAACGAATTCCAAAGGATGTGAAAGTCATTGGCTGTGATGACGTTTTTGTCACTGCCATTGTGGAACCGCCCTTATCAACCATCCATATCCGCAAAAATCTTTTAGGGACAGAGGCTATTCAAGCTCTGTTGGAACAGTTGGAGAACCGCCGGGTCGGATCAGTAAAACGGCTGGAACTGGAAAATCATCTGGTAATTCGGGAATCTACCGATCGGGTAAATCGGTCGTATTTGGTTCCTTCCGGATGGTAAATGATAAAAGTGTCAGACCATTGATTTCTATTTTAAGCTTGACACCACTCTTATTAATTTTCTAAAGAGGCTTATAATTACTGCAATAAATGGAAACATACGGAGGAACTGATCATGAAAAGTTATACACATACTGTTCAATACTATGAGACAGACCGAATGGGAGTCACGCATCACTCCAATTATGTCAGGTGGATGGAAGAGGCAAGAATTGATTTTTTGAAGCAGATAGGATGGAACTATGAAAAACTCGAAAGCCTGGGAATTGTATCACCCGTTACGGCAATCAACTGCAAATATAAAGCAAGTACTACATTTTCGGATGAAGTGTCTATTACCGTATCAGTGGAAGAATTTAAAGGAGTGCGTTTAAAGCTTTCTTATATAATGAGAAACACAGCCGAAAAATGTGTTTGCGAAGGAACCTCAGAGCATTGTTTTCTTGACAAAAACGGAAAAATAATCAAGCTCCATAAGGAATATCCTGATTTTTATCATGTTTTAACGGAGTTAGCCGGTAAGGCCGCTATTAATTAGCAGCACAAAATAATGCAAAAGCGGGATGGCACTCCTGTATAATACAGAAATGCCATCCATTTATCTCCTAATAATCTCTTTCCAATAATACCCTTTGTTCGTTGCATCCGGATTAGTGATTCACAAGCGACTCGTCAAATCCCTTTGATTCGTGCATCGTCTCTTATAACGGCTGTTTCCTCCCGACTATAATTCCTCGCCATTAGAGGCAATTACCTTAAACTGCTTCTTTTAACGCTTCAACGTGTCTTCTGATATCTCGTCAATCTGACCAAGGCCGTTTTCCACTACAAACAGCGGAATTTGATATCTGTCATACAGTTCATTTAATGTATATCTAAGGCCCACCGGGTCAATGACCGGATCATAGTCATGCTTTATTCCATGAGCAAATCCACAGGAAATATCCAGCCCTTTGCCATCCTCCAGGTAAGCCTCTTCCTCCTGGTTTGCGGCAATTGCACCGTCCCATAAAAAGTTTTCAGGAAATGTCTTCTGCATTTTTTTCACTTCAAATACTTTCTTTATGATGGTTTCATTTTAATCGAGGATATCTCTTCCGTCAATTCTCCTGGCGGTTAATGTATTTTTTCTTCGGAAATAAATAAAATATGAAGCCGAATCTGCAAGTTAGATTGCAATACTTCAGTGCTTTCAGCAATCCAAAAAACAAAGCCGGAAGTTTTTTATAAAACTTCCAGCTTTTCTTATATAGCCAGTGCGGGTGAAAACAGCACTCCCAAAAGCCGGTGCTATTTCTGCCGCTCCTCGATTTCTTTTATCATATCAATTCGCCGCTGATGTCTTCCGCCCTCATACTTTCCTGTAAGCCAGGCATCTACAATCATCTTTGCCAGTTCGATTCTATTACACGTGCTCCAAAAGCCAACATATTTGTATTATTATGCTGTCTGGAAAGAGATGCCGAATATGGTTCTGAACAGGTGACACATCTTATTCCCTGCACCTTATTTGCAGCTATGGATATCCCCACACCAGTACCACAAATCACAATTCCGGCATCTGCTTCCCCATTTGCGACCATATTGGCAACCGCTTCACCGGATATTGGATAATCAAATCTTTCATGTGAATCTGTCCCCACATTAATTACTTCATATCCATATGTATCTTGAATGTAATCACGAATCATCTGCTTGTATTCAACAGCAACGTGATCATTCCCGATTGCAATTTTCATCTGGTCTTCCTCCTTATCGTCTTCCTGCTGCCACTCTTCTAAATGTTAATCTTCTTCCCTTTAATGCCAGTGACATAGTATAAATTCCCTCAGGTGAACTCATACCTGATAATCCGGCATCGCCAATAGCATGGATATCGGCTCCTGTCATTTTGGACCACAACGCACACTGTCTGATAGAGTTGTCATCTGCTCCCTCTACAGAACAGTCAAGGAAATTTAATGCCAGTGTTCCAGGTCGATAAGTATGAACCAGGGTCACCAATGATCGTATATCTTCTACCGTAATTCCCGGCCGGCATCCGGGCATCGGCAGACATATTACATCCGCTCCCCCATCAATCAGATCTTTCACAAACTGTTCATGTACGGACATGGGGACCTGTGGATCTCCGATAACCTTTTCGTCTACACCATCCTCCCATTTTCCTGCAAATATGAGCATTCTTTCTCCAATCAGTTCTTTTGCCCGTTTTGTCGCATTTACAATTACATCATAAGAGGTACGAGTTCCCGGATTACCACCCAAAACAATAAAATCACACTCTTCCTTTATTACCTTTTCAATATTTTCAGAAGAGGCAATGCGATCTGAACGAACCAAAGATTTTTCCGGTGACGTGGATGTGGCAGCATCATCCCCCTGTCCACATTCCAAATAAATTCCTAAAGGAACATTTATCAGCTTTTTCATATCCTTTACCCGATACTGTCTGGCCTTATAGGTTTTATTATCTTCGTCCCATTCTTCTACCAGCAATCCCGGCTGCTGAACATTTTCGTCCATGGAATATCCATTTAAAAAAATCATATCTGCTCCAAACGCCTGAGCAATCTCCGGATTCGTCGTTCCTTCACACAATGACAGCCCCACATAATTCTGACATAAAACTGTCCTGCCCTCACTTGCCAATACGGATGCTTTCAGTTCCCCGGCACTCATATTCATAATTTCACTTCTACTGCTGCTGATCAATCTTCTTGCCATTGTAAAATTCATTCCTTTCATTACCCGCATCTAAGAGATGCACATATTGTATCATAATTTTCCTGCTTTCCGAACAATGCACTTGTACCCAGTACAAATCCTGCAACTCCAATTTGGGACAATAATGTGATTTTTTCCGGGCTGCAGGCACCGTCAAGAATAACCTTATACCCGCCATATTTATCAGCCTCACTGATAAATCTTTGAATCTTGGGAGTAATAAATTCCAAATACTTCTGACTTGCAAACCCCGGATTTACGCTCATTATCAAAACATAATCACAGAGTACCAGAAAATCCCTCACTGCTTCAAAAGAAGTCCCCGGATTAAGAGCAATTCCGGGAATTGCCCCAAGATCTCGTATCATTTGCAGGGTTCTACATATCTGAACATCCGCTTCCGGATGAACATAAATAATCTTTGCACCTAAATCCACAAACTTCTTAATATAATCACCGGGATTCATAATCATAAGGTGTACATCACAGGGTTTTGTTGAATGGCTGCAGATATATTCAATATCCTGCAGCCCCATTCCAAAGTTTGGAACAAATTGCCCATCCATAACATCTAAATGAAAAATATCAATCCCGCTCTGTTCCAATTCTTTGATTTCGTTATCAAGGTTTCCAAAATCAGCACACATCATAGATGGACATAATATCTTATGCATTTGCATTTTCCTCACTGGCAATTCTCTGCAATTCCTGCTGCTCATACACTTTGACAAACGGGTAATAGATAACTACACCGATTGCAATATTGATAAGAGTCAAAATAATATATTTCCAGTCTCCTGATGCAATAGAGCCTATCAAAAGCGGCGGAGTTGCCCACGGTAATTCTACAAAGGGCGCACTAACAAATCCAATTAAAACTGCTCCATACGTTACGATTGCCCCTGCAAGTCCGCTCAAGATAAACGGCAGAAGCAGAATCGGATTCATAACCAAAGGAAGTCCGAATACCACCGGCTCCACAATGGAAAAGAACGCTGCCGGTAAAGAAGCGATTGAAAATGTTTTTAAATGCTTAACTTTCGAAAAGAGAAGCAATATCAGTAATCCCAAAACCGGTCCTGTCCACAGACATGTCCTCTCTACCGCAGTGGTCCATATATATGGCAGCTCCATCCCTGCCTGAGCAGCCTCTGAATTTGCAGCTATCCACATCATTTTCATCGGATCGAGAATTCCCTGAAACAGAGTGTCTGCATGTATCCCCAGCCCCCAAAGCAATTTGTTGATGATACAGAAAAATGAAAAGACAAAAATATTGTCAGCTCCCTTGAAAACCGGCTCCAGTAATCCAGAAATAATTGCCACAAGGTTTATATTGAAAATTGTTCTGATCAGCCAATAAAAAACGCCTACAATTGTATATGGTATTAAAGATGAAAACGCTTTTCCAACAGCAGGCGGTACTCCGTCCGGCATGCGTATTTCAATTTTCTTCTGAATACAGGTCTTATAAATTTTAAGCGCTAATATTGATGTAATCATTGTCGGGAAAAGTGCCTTTGCTCCAAAGGAACTTACATCCAGCATGTTATCTGCGGTTGTATTTTGATTAATCAGCAGAAAGGACATTAAGCTGAGTAATCCGCAGCTTACTTTATCCAATTCATACTCTTCAGCATAATTCAAGCCTACGGAAACTGAGAAAAATAATGTCATAAAGCCCATCGTCAAATTATTCATCAGACCAATTTGATCGGAAAACGGTGCCAAAAAAGGCAATATTGGTTTTTCCGTTCCCATAGAAGTCGTTCCCAAAAGGGAAATAAGAAGCATAATACTGCCAAACAGAATCAAAGGCATTACATTCACCATACTGTTCTTAATGATGTTTAAGGTAGGTCTGTTAAATATTCTCATAAGGACAGGAGCAATTTTCTCCTCAATTACCGCTGTCATTTTATCCATAAAACTACTTTTCGATTTCTCCATTTACTTTACCTCCAAACGTGTTGTTGACTTTCTTTTATGACTTTGCCATGTTTAATGCGGTATCCAGCACCTTTTTCCCATCCATCAATCCATAGGCTCTCATATCTACAACATCCACTTTCATACCTCTGGGTTCATACGTCTTTTTCATTTTACTAAGCAGATATCTTACCTGCGGCCCCAGTAAAAGTACATCTGTCGGCTTATCATACTTTGCAAACGCTGCTTCTGACATTGCAATTATCTCCGCCTCAATATTCTCCTTTTTAGCAGCCTCTTTCATTTTATTTACCAGCAGACTGGTAGACATTCCCGCTGCGCAGACTAATGTAATATATAACATTTTTTCAATCTCCTTTTCATTTTTTAAGAATACATAATCTTATACATCTCAATCATATGCAAGGCAAGATCTCTGACTGTCATAGCATTCATCAGATGATCCTGACCGTGTACCATCAAAAGGCTCCACTCGGTTTTATTGCCGCCTGCTTCTTCACTGATAAGCTTTGTCTGGAAGTGATGTGCCTCATTCAACACTTCTTCGCATTCTTTCATCTTTTTTTCCGCCGCAGCAAAATCCTTATCTTTCGCTGCATCAATTGCTTCAAGGGCCAAGCTTCTGGCATTTCCTCCATTTACCACCAGTTCCATAACAATTGTTTCCACATCCATATACTTTCCTCCTTCCTCGTTAGCTGTGATTTATTTTATGCCCTAATTTTACTAGCACAATGTTAAAACTCCATGATCAAAACAACCACATTCAATCATGCAAAAATTGAACGTGGTTGCTTTTTCTACTGTTACAATTATCTTATTTTTTGAAACTGACTGCATTATGTCTCACTGTCAGGATGTACACAATTCATCAAATAAACCCATCATCCTATCATAATCCTTATATTGAATCAGCTTTTTGACCGTTTCATTATCTGAGATAAACCTGGTTGTCATTTCATAAAATTTCTGAATATCCGGATCTTCCTCTTCTCCTACAACAATCAAAAAAATGACCTGCACATCATGCTGCCACCAATATATCGGTTTATCCAATATGGCTGTATAAACAAAACTGGTTTTCGTTACTGCTTTTAAAGGATGAGGAATTGCAACGAAATTCCCATAATCGGTCGCACCTAATTTTTCTCTTTGTAAAACCAAATCTGTAAAATTTTCCGGAAGATTATATTGCTGCATTACCTTTTCACATAGTTCCTGGATAATCATCTCCCTGTCCGTACCTTTTATCTCCGTACAAAAAAGATCTCTTTGAAAATATTTTCTCAAAAAATCATTTTTTCCAATTTCAAGTACATGTGCAACACGCTTTTTGTCATTGTCTATCAGAAACATATTGACCTGCATCACAGGTACTGGGATATATCCTTCAATTGGCACTGTGGTAAATACATAATCAACTTTATTAAAATCAAATGTATTTAGTTCCAGCATATCACATACATAAATATTCTCTAAATAATCACCAAAAGTCTGTTGGTATTGGAACTTCAGCAGCCGTGAGCTGCTTTTGCCGGAGCCACAGACAACTAATATATTCTTTTTTTCAATTTTTGATTTGTACTTATGTGCCGCATAAGCAAAAATAATTGCAAAGAATCCAATTTCATCCTCTGGTATTTCTTTACCATATTTAACTGCCAAGCTGGTAGCTGCTACTGATGCCATCTGATACCCCAGCATGCATTGCTTTTTCACTTCCTGCAGTGACGGATTTTTTAAAGGAATTCCAAAGCGCATCCTGATATCAAACGAAACCATATGTTGGCATAGCTGCATTCGGATATCCAGAGAATTTCTGAAATCATAACCGAAATGTATATTTATCAGTTCTAACATTTGAATAACGCTTTGCTCTATATCACTCTTTATGACAACATTCACTTCATCCTGTTCCGCATTTCCGATCATTCGTGTGCCGGCTAACTGCAGTGCCAGATACTGCCTTTCCGATTCAGTATAAGTCACCTCTGTTTTCTCTTCAAATATGCTAATCAGCTTGTCAATATATCTCCATTCATGGTTATAAATTTGAGGCATATCCTGGATTATTACATTTACCGTTTTCCCCCTCTTCATTCTTTTGAGCGAAACATATAAGTACATGACAAAGTTTTCTATAGCTGTTTCCGATAAATTGATCATGTGTTCAGGTAAATACTGAAGAACCTCTGCTGTCAGTTCCCGCACTTCACCCATCCAGGTTATATCTGTCATACTCCTAAACAGATCCGTTTTAAGCATTACTTTGACAAGGCAATTTCGGAAGTCCTGTTCTTCCCCAACAATACGAATTCCGTAATTTGGTCTTCTTTCAAGTGATACATTATAATTTGAGAACCATATTTCCACACGCTTTATTGCCGCTGATAATGTCCCCCTTGAAACACACAGCAAATCACATAAATCATCGCTCTTAACGTAATTCTCCTGATTTAATAAATATACAACAAGAAATTCAACTCTCTCATTCGTATTATCCGGTATAAAATCTGCATTCCTTTTCTTATTCTGCTGAAAGGCCGTAAATCTATCAATATCTACAATACACAGCCGTATGCCATACCGAGGCTTAGATTCAATAAACGCCCCATTATTTCTTAACAATGCATTGAGTTCACCAATCCTTGTGCTGATCGTCCTTTTACTCAATTTCATCTGTTTTGAAACCATTTCTATCGTTATATAATGTTCTTCCGGAAGTATATCTAGTAAATCACGTAAATTACCTCTTAACATATCTGCCCTGCCCGTTCTTTTTCTCCTGTAAACCGTTCGATTTGTTGTGCAGCTAATAATATATTATACAGTACATTTTAACTTTTGAACATTATATTTGAAAGGCAAGATAGAAAAACTTCGAAAAGGGGTTACTCCGAAGAACAGATAAAAATTGAATCAGCCAATAGCTTTCCCCAACTCATAAGCATCCTTTAATTCCTGTTTATCCTTAATATCCCCAACAGCCATAACCCCTCCGCAAAGGATCTTTCCAAGACTCTTCCACCCCAAATGCTTTTCCAGACGATCATACCAGTGCTCGCTTTCCTCAAAGCCATGTCCCTCCGCCGCCATAATCAAAACACTTTCTTTCTTGGGATTGCGGTAGTTTGGATCACACTCCGCTACGGCAAACAGACGGTCAAAGGCAGTTTTGAGCTGGCCGCTGATGGTCCAGTAGTAAAGCGGAGACGCAAGAACAACAATATCAGCTTCTTTGTACACCGGATAGATTTTATCCATATCATCCTTTTGCACACATGGACTGTCCGGATTTTTTCCGCCCCCAAAACATCCTTTGCAGCCATGAATATTCATGCTGCCAAGAAAAAATTCTGTGACAGTATTTCCCGCTTCTCTGGCTCCTTTTGCAAACTCTGAGGTTAATGCCGCTGTATTCCCTGCCTTTCGTGGACTTCCATTTAAAATAATGATTTTCTTACTCATGCTCCCCCTCCTTAGATCGCATCAGCCAAAGCCGCCGCTTTTTTACATCCATCCGTCTTCCCGATATCTCCGGCATTCAGTACTCCGGGAATCAGAACCTCTCCGACCATCTTCCATTTATTGAGAGCGCACATCCGTTCCATGGGAATGCGGACTCCGTCCATAACAGACATGTCTTCCTCTTCACAGCAGGTAATAAGTGCACATTCCTTACCTGCAATATCCTTGCCCCCCACAACCAGAGAAAAGATATGGTCGATAACGCCCTTGATCTGTGCCGGAATAGAATACCAGTAAACCGGCATGGTAAATACAATGGCATCCGCCTCCCGAATGGCCGGTGCAATGGCGTTAAAATCATCATCATAGGTACAGGCTTTCCCTGTGGAAAAGCAGGTCTCACACGCACGGCATCCGCCTACCTTTTTCAAAGCCGCATCAAACCTGGTGATGGTATGCCCTTTCTCTTCGGCAGCTTTGATAAACGCATCTGTCATAGCAAAGCTATTTCCATTTTTCCGGGGACTTCCTGTAATTACTACGATCTTTTTGCTCATAACAATCTCCTCCTTTATTTTTGACTTTTTCTTATACTGATATTATAATTATAGCTAGAATGGAATTAAAAACAAGTACGCACATTCAAGTGTAATACTTACAAATAAGTTGTATACTTACTCAAAGGAGAGTGTAAGACATGAGTGATCGCTGTATCTCAAAAGAATGCTTAAATGACACCGGTTTTAGCTATACCCTGTCCCTTATCAATGGGAAATACAAAATGACAATTCTATATACCCTGATGGAATTCGGCGTTGTACGGTTTAATGAAATGAAAAAGTATATAAAAGAGATTTCATATAAGACATTAAGCTCTACGCTCAAGGAGCTGGAAGCCGATCAGCTGGTCCACCGTGAGGAATATCCACAGATACCGCCCAAGGTGGAATACAGCCTGACGGAGCGGGGCAAATCCCTGATTCCCATTCTGGACGGTATGTGCGAATGGGGGGATAAAAACAGACTTTAATATTATAAGCTTTTTTTCCGAATGGGGTTAAAAATCCAAAAGCTTCTCCGTATCCATTAAAAAGAACCGGCACAAAATTTCGAGAACTTATTTTGTGTCGGTTCCTGATTATTCATTTTTAGTTTATCTTATGTTAGCTATTTGACTTTCGTTTTTCCTCGTAATCTTTCAAAGAATCCAGTGCATAGCGTGCCATTGGGAACAGGGCTATCATATTGAATACGGTCATCAGCCCTACTCCTACATCACCCAAATCCCAAACAAAGGTGTAAGCTGCCAGCCCGCCCACAAACAGCATGATCAGGGCGAGAATCTTGTACAGGGTCTGGGACAGCCAGTTATCCCCGAAAAGATATGCCACATTGGGCCTTGCATAGAACAGGATTCCGATAAAGGTGGAAAAGCTGAACAGCCACAAAATCACGGCAATAAAGATAACGCCGAATTCTCCCAGATGGTGTCCCATAGTTTTCTGCAGCAGATCCATTCCTGCCAGTCCATCCGTTAGTCCTGCCGGAGTCAGCAGCATAATCATGGCTGAGCAGGTGCAGATCACAAGAGTATCAATAAATACGCCCAATGCCTGCAGCAATCCCTCTTTTGCCGGATGGCTGATGTCTGCCGCCGCTGCCGCACAGGGCGCAGAGCCGGAACCTGCCTCGTTGGAAAAAAGACCTCTTTTTGCACCATTCATCAGAACAGCACCAAAGCCTCCTGCCGCTGCCTGACGTATTCCAAAGGCTTCCTCAAAGATTTGGCGGAATACGGAGGGAAGCAGGCCGGCATTTTTGATCATAATAAATATGGTAAACAGAAAATACAGAACTGCCATAACCGGCACTACCACGTCCAGCACCTTGACAGTAGCATATTTGCGCAGCACGATTACCGCAGATACGACTACCAGCAGGATCGTCGTATAGAGGGGCGGTATCTGAAAAGCATTGTAAAAGGCTGAGGATACGGAATTTGCAATTACCTGGCTGATTCCGCACCAGCAGATAAGGCCGGAGAGGGCAAAAAGTATGGCAATGACGGATTTTTTCTTTGGGCTTCCCGGCTTTACAAAAAGATGGTGTATGTAATAGGCCGGACCTCCACGGTAACCGCCGTACAGAGGATCCTTTTCCTTATATATCTGTGCCAGGGTAGCTTCTATAAAGGCTGTGGATGCTCCCAGAAGAGCCGTTACCCACATCCAGAATACGGCGCCTGCTCCGCCAAGTGAGATGGCTGCCACTACGCCTACCAGATTACCCATGCCTACACGGGTTGCCGTGGATACAATCAGGGCCTGGACGCCTGAAATGGCTCCCTCCCTGGATTTGTTCCGCTTTTCTGCTGTGATCCTCAGCATTTCCGGGAAAAGGCGGAATGGTAAGAAACGGGTTCGGATGGTAAAGTAAATGCCGGAGGGTATGAGGATCAGCACCAGCAGGGAGATTCCCAGTGTGCTTCCGCCGGGCAGGGGGATGGTGAAAAGATCGCCCCACAGGCAATAATAGACTGCTTGAAAGATTGCTTTGAATATTGACATGACTTTTTCCTTTTGTATCTGGTGATTGTTGAATAGTTGCTCTTGTAATTTTGTTATATTCAGTATATAGTAAAAGGGAACATCTGTAAAATTGATAAATACGATTTTTGATATCGAAATTTTAGATTTTATTTTTGTGAGTGATGAGGACAGCGAATATGTTTTGGGAAGGACGCTTTGGTATAATATTTTTTCTCGCTGGGTTCGGAAAGATTGTGCAGGCTGCGGGCAGGAACCGCCACCCCTGCTCGGGGCGGCCCTCCTCCCCTCCGCCGGTAATTTTCTGAGTCTTGGCGAAATGGTTATCTTATTGGATGAAGTCAGTCTGCCCTGGAAAGGCATGACTTACGGTGTACTCGTAAAGTATATCTCATTAGACAAAGTGCACCTGCCCTAAAAGGGCATGTCTTACGGTGTTCCCCTTGGGTATGCCTTATTTAATGAGGTGCATTACGGTATGCCTGCAGGATATTACTCTTTGGAATGGGGTATGGTAATGGATCTGAAGAATCTGACTACATTTATTCATGTTGCAGAATTGAACAGTTTTACGAAAGCCGCTACTGTGCTGGGTTACTCCCAGTCAACAGTATCCTTTCAAATTCGCCAATTAGAAACAGAATTGAATGCACAGCTTTTTGAGCGGATTAATCATACGGTTGCTCTCACGGAGAAAGGGCGGGAGGTCCTTAATTATGCCCACCGGATTCGGCGAATGACTATGGAACTTACGGAAAACATGGCGGATCAGCAGGATCTCAAAGGGCATATTCGACTGGCTATGGCTGATTCTTTGTGTGATTCTTTATTTGATCGGAACTTTCCTGATTTCTGCAGGCAGCATCCGGGGATTACCCTTAAGATCACTGCCGCCGGAACAGAAGAAATGTTCCGGCTGATGAACCACAATGAAGCGGATGCCATATTAACTTTAGACAGCCATATTTATGACACTGAATATGTGATTTTCCGTGAGGAGACTGTAAAGATGCACTTTGTTGCCTCTGCCGGATGTCCTCTGACACGCAAGGGCGCTTTATCTGTGACTGAACTTCTTTCCTGGCCTTTTCTTCTGACGGAGAAAGGCATGAGCTACCGGCGGCTTCTGGATGAGGGACTGGCGGAACGCTCTCTGGAGGTAAAGCCAATCCTTGAGATGGGCAGCGCCCGTCTTATCTGCTCGCTTATTGGTGAGGGGGCCGGTATCTCTTTCCTGCCGGATTATGTGACGCAGCAGGATGTGGAAGCCGGTTTACTTGTACGGCTGGATGTGACGGATTTTGAAGTGGAGATTTGGAAACAGCTTCTTTATCATCGTGATAAGTGGGTTTCGCCCCAGTTGGAGGCGGTGCTTGAGTATTGCGCAGAGAGAGAATTTACGATTTAAATTGCAGTATTCTAATTACGCTTCCGAAATTATTTTAATTCGCTCTAATACAACATCTTTAAGCTGCCCCTCAACTTCATTCTCATAGTTACAAAAATATAATTTCCCATCCTCTAAAAATAGCACTCCCACATAAAAATGCGGGTTCCGCTTTATATATCCTTCTGAGGTTCCGGGAACCCTATATACGCCTTGATAGTGCTCACGCAGAAAATCAGACATATCGGCAGTCCCTGCCAGTAAAAGATAAACTGTGTTGTCTCTCCGAAAATCCTCCTGACGAAGCTCCGTGTTTTCATAGGCTTCCAAAATATTCTTTACATATTGCTGATCCAGGGAAGCACGCTGAAGCTCATACCCATCATCCACTCCCCTTTGCTCTAATTCTTCAAGACCATAATGCTTTTCCTTACATTCCCAGATGATAAATTCATCGAATTGCTCCACCACCTGATCAATTGCTCCGCTTTTCTCCAACTCAGATGCTTTTGCAGCATAGTTATCCGTCTCCATTCGCACTTTTAAATAGTTACGCTCCGAATCCGTCTCATCTCCAATCAACTCCGGCAATCCTTCCATGTTCTTGTAAAACAGCCTTTTTACAGTAAAAAAATCGGAAATATCTTCATGAATGTAGTCTAATACATCTGTGTCGTTTTCAGTCGGAAATGTGGATAAATCGGAAAGCACATAAATCTCGTCCCGGTAGGCAAATGGACCATAGAACGCTTTGGTCAGATATTCTGCATCATTCCGGTAAGCGCTATAGGATATATCAACCAATGAGATTACCATAAGAACTGCCAAAACCATAAGCAATAATTTAATGCCCTTTTTCATTTTCATCCTCCCAAATCTCCTGGCACTGATTGTAATCAAATACCCCACAGCAAGCTGACAAGGTATCAAGCTTGTAGTGTAGCAAGCCACAGGGTATTTGACCCTTGCGGCAGTCGCCAAATGGAAATATTTACATATCCGCTTGGCTCGTCACCCGCAGGAATTAATATAAAAGCAGCACCATGATAATTTTTTTAGAACAAATACCAAATTGTAGAATAGGCACGTTTCCTTACAGCTGTATCACCTCCATCCTCAATGTGAATGCCATTGGCAGCACTTTCATAAATACCCTTCACGCCTGGAATATTCTTAACAGCTTCAAATTTATAACACACAACTGCATGTGCATGTATTTCCTGTGCAATCTCCAGTGCTGTCATACCCGTAACCGCTTTACTTCTCAATAATTCTGCCGCCACCTGTTGAATGTAAGAATTTTATTGATTATATATTTTTTTTACATTATTATCATAACACATTTTTATGAAAAAGCAATATTTTTATTGACATTGTTAAAAAAAAATATTATCTTTATTTTAATAACGAGGTGATGTGAAAATTATGAAAAAAACAGGAAATAAACACAAGCTTACCAATAAGGAATACGAGATCCTGAAGATTTTATGGGCTTCTGAAACCCCTCTGACCGCTTCCAATATTGTTGAACGGGGAGATGCCCTTTCTATAAATACAGTACAGGCCACTCTCAAAAAATTGCTTAAGCGAGAGTTCATCCGAATCGATCAAATTGTTTACAGCGGAACCGTCTTGTCCCGAGCCTATCTGCCATCCATGTCACAGGAAGAGTTTGAGACGCAAAAATACATGGACAGTATGAATCAGCTCTATAATGGCAATTTTACCTGTTCTCATTTTATGGCGGCTTTTTTAGGACAGGAGCATGACAGGGCAAAAGCGCTGCAGGAAATTGATGAGCTTGAATTACTTTTAGAAAAAAAGAAGCAGGAGCTTATGAAGAAAGGAGACAACAACCCATGAACTTTTCCTTATCCACGGTAATCAATGCCACTATTGCCAGCAGTATTTTTATATGTATTGCTGTTCCTTTGAGCTATATTGGTATTGCTAATAGACGCATAAAGCTATATGCAGTATCCTTTTTATGTGTAATGGCTGTGGTACGCTTGTTTATGCCTCTTGAATTTTTCTTTACCCATTCCATATATATTAAGAATCTATGGTATGGATTATATTCCGTTCTGAACAATAATTATATTCATTTTTTCAATATAGATATGACATATGAACATGTTCTATTCTCATTATGGAGTACCGGTACTTTATGCAAGCTAGCACATACTCTTTACAAATATAAAAAAAGCATGGACTCAATCAACCTGCTTCCAAGAACATCTGATCCATGCGCTGTTCAGGCTTTGGAAAAATGCAATGTCAGGTTTCGCCATTTTGCACCAGTCCGGCTTTTCACGGCTTCTCATATTTCCAGTCCATTTATAACAGGAATCCTGTCCCCTGTTATTGTTATACCGGATATCCGTCTAAGCGAAAAGGAATGGGAATATATTTTTATACATGAGCTTAGCCACTACTACAAAGGGCATCTGCTGTTTCAGTTTTTAATGGAAATATTAGCCGCTCTTTATTTTTGGAATCCGCTGCTACTAATTCTGAATCGGCATCTTCCAAGGCTATACGAATTCGATGCGGACGAAGAGGTGTGCACATCACTAGACGGCCTGCAAAAAATTGACTACTCACACTGCCTGCTGAAAATGTTGCGCCTACAGGCGAAGCAGCCTGCAGTTCATACCCCAGGCATTTCCTTTGCTTCCTCTGACTTAGATTCACGAATCAAGAGAACCTTAGACACTAGGCAGTCATCCGGAACTGCCCGTCTCAATCATATGTTATTGATAGGAACGGTTTTACTGTTTATTTTATCCTATACCATTATTTTAGAACCAACATATAGCCCCTCTGATGACCCTGACACAATAGGAGCTTCCGAGCTTTACTGCCGCCCCAACGAAGATGGTGCCTATGATTACTACAGCATCTATAATGATGAATACTGTTTCACCGCAAATCAGATACTAGATGAGCAGATATTGATTAAGGAGGATTCAAATATATGAAACCAATAAAAAAAATAATTTTAACAGGCCTTTTTTCCTGTATTCTGTCCTCGGCTACATTTCCTTGTGTTGCCAAAACCCCTGAACTATATGCTACGGAAATAACGAACCAAATCTCCCCTCGAGCCGATAATCTGGAATGGAGATTCAAGATAATAAACGGGCTATTGCACCGCAGACTCTACAACGCTACCCGAAATATATGGGTTGGAGATTGGGAACCTGTTAATTAATTCCCCAGCATCTCCCACAAAAAGGAACTTTCAACAAGTAAGTCGTCAGACATTTTCAATAATGAAACTCCTCGCAACAGAGCTGCAAGGTATCAGCCCCAGATGCGCTTTACTCGTTGTTTGTTGCGTAGTAGGCTATAGAGAATATACTCTCTTTTTGATTTAAACAAAGAGAATCTGCAAAGTTACTGCTCACTCCCAATGTCAGTTAGTTAAGCCATAGGTTAAATCTGGAACAAGGGGCTACCCCCAATTTTTTTAATGTCGATTCTTATTTCGCCTCGGACGGCAAGACTACCAACGGTTATAATCAGCTTCATCTGAGCCCGCTTTTTGACATCCTCTCAAAAAGATATACCAATTGAATAATTCTGAGCTCTTTGCACCTTAATTGACAGACATTCGTCAGCTCCTGGTATAATTCCTATGTTCATTGCTGATTGGGGATTTCATTCCCTGAATGTCTTTGCCCATGCCATAGAACATCATTTCTATTTCATAATCCGGGCTACTGACATCAAAATGCAGCACCTGCTTGACATGGATCTCCCGAACCAAGATTGCTTTGACATCCAAGTCAATCGTATCCTTACCCGATCCAATTCAAAGAAAAAAGAGGCTCCACCCTGAATTGGCGGATCAATATAAGTTTATCTACCAGGATGTTTCTTTTGACGATATCGTTCCGGAAAAGCAACCGGAATATATAATTGCCCTGTGCATCCTTAGATTCAAGATATCGGAAGATGGATATGAGAACATAATCACAAATCTGCCCCCGAAGAGTTTTCGACTGATGGCTTATTTTGCCCCTATTACCGGATAAAGTGCGTCCTCTCCGGCGCTTCCTTCTCCGGCAGCCCATACTGCTCTTTCCCAAGAGCAATACTCTTCATCAAAAAGGTCATATTCCTTGCAAGAGTACGCATAGTCTGCAGGCCCTCCGCATCCTGCGCCGCCTCGCCCTGGGCCCTTCCATGAATACTGTTCCAATACTGGCTGGAAGCAACCGGCATTCCTGTGATAGTAAAATATTTATTCAGCTCATCAAAGGTTGCGGAAAGACCGCCTCGTCTTGCTGCAACTACACTTGCCCCAACCTTCATAGTCTTGTCAAAGCCCGTACTGTAGAACAGCCGATCCAAAAATGCAATAAGAGTAGCATTGGCCGATGCATAGTATACCGGACTTGCCACCACCAGACCGTCACAGGCTTCAAACTTGGGCGCTGTCTCATTTACCAGATCCTCAAAGACACATTTTCCGTTTTTTGCACAGGACCCACAGGCAATACATCCCCGGATATCCTTATTGCCAATATGGAGCAATTCTGTCTCTATGCCTTCGGCTGCAAAAATCTGCTCCATCTCGTGAAGAGCAATGTAGGTATTGCCTTTTGCATGGGGACTTCCGTTAATCATTAATACTTTCATTCTGTAATTCCTCCTATCTTAAGTTGCTACGCAACGGTACTAAAGGGTAAAGTCACTTCGGCACACCTGTAATGAGAGGAACTTTCATTCGAAAGGGCACTCATGAAAGTTCCTCTCGTGTGCCTTTGCGACTTTACCGTCCAGCATAAAATATTTCTTAAAACACTTGACATTTCTTAGCTAGACTACTTCCATAATATTCTCTCCAGCTCCCCCTGTCTAGAACAATTTCCAGCCACAAGGGCATGTGTCTGCAAATCGCTCTGGCTCTGTGGGAATTTTACTGTTTTAAGTACCACATCTTTAACAGTGCTCTTAAACTATTTTAAAACCCACGAATATCATCCGCATCATCCCCCGACTTATCAATAGCCTTAATCACTACCTCATAGCCATATCCCTCATTCACCTGAACATGCACCCGTTCGCCCACTTTCCGGCCCAGAATCGCCTTGCCAAGCGGAGATTCAATACTGATGCGTCCATCCAGAGAATTGCCCCGAATAGAGGTAACAAGCTTCACCTGCTCTGTCTCATCATCCTCTTCAAAATACAATTCCACCAGATTATTAAGACCCACCTCATCTGCTCCGGATTCATCCGATACAATCCGGGCCGTCCGCAGCATCCGCTCCAGATAGCGAATCCGGCTTTCATTCTTGTTCTTATCACGCTTAGCCGCATAATACTCAAAATTCTCACTCAAATCTCCATGGGCCCTGGCCTCTTTCACCGCCTCAATAGCTTCCTTTCGAACTACCAGCTTCCGGTGCTCAATCTCCGCCTCTATCTTTGCCACATCACTCTTCGTCAGCTGTTCCTGCATAATATCCTCTCTTCTCCGTTTCAATTGTTTTCACAAAGATCCCGTTAACCTCCACATGGTCATCCACCCCAATCACCAGGCACTGCCGCCCGTCAATCATACGGGTTTCCACTAGATCCGCCCGTTCCGGATTCACCTGAATCACAATATCCGGCGTCTTGATCTCAAACTTCCGGGTGCTCATCACATTGGATGCCAGAAATTCCGTCTTCTCTCCGGCTGATGCTTCATAGTGTTCCTCCAGCTCTTCCAGCTTTTCCGGCTGCACACCGCTGGCTGCTAAGATATGCTTTACCTCCGTCTTGTCCAAAGTCACCGGCTCCGGCTCGTCTTTGCGTTCCTCCACCAGCTCATGGAGCTTTTCATGGATATTCCGAACCACCTCATAAGCACAATCCTCACCCAAAGTTTCCTCAATAATAGCATTAAAGGTTTCCTTCTGTCCCCCTGCGGACATGGGCATGGGACAGCCGAACATACTCTCCGCAAAGATCTCATTCAGTTCCTCCGGATTCTTGGAATAATAGAGCATACTGTGCAGATCCGTACTCCGATCCTGAAATGCCGGGAACAAAAATCCGGCCATAGGAAGCTCCACCAGCCAGTCCCTTGTCCGAGCCCCAAAGCGGTTGCCGTCCGCATCATAGCTTAAGCCTGCCTTAGACAGCTTCACCGGGCAGATGGTGCAGAGCAGATACTCGTAAACCTCATCGGAAGCATCAAAAAGCTCCTCATTATCCGAAGCTTTCCCCGGAATATCGTAAGCGCCGTGAACCAGCAGAATCAGATAATTTTCCCCATAAGGAAAGGTCTCAATCACCCGATCATAGAATGCCTCTACCAAAGCCTCCTCCTGAAGACGGCTTTTTTTCAGCTTCATCAAAAATTCCTGGGTTCCTCCGGGCATCTCCGTATCCAAAGGGAACTCAAGATTCAAAAGATTCTTTCCTATTGTCCCGGACAGAGCCTTTCGAAATATCTCAAAATATTTAAAAGCTTCCTCTTCCGGCAATGACAGAAAAGCTTCCTCCATCTCGGTTTTCTTGTTCTTCTCTCCATCCACATAGCAGCCGCATAAGCGTGTGAGGGCGCAATGCTCCGGGGTAAACTGTTTTTTAATCTCTGATATTTCTTTTTTGTTCATATTATGTAAACTCTCCTTGCTTTTATTACAATAAACGCAGACTTTTGTACTCCTGAATTCCTTTTTTACAATCTATAAAGAAAATAGGAAAACCTATTAAATGATTCTATAAAACGTACATTTTCCATAAATAGAATCAGGACGGTTCTTCCTCAAAGCTGCGCTTTCCCAAGCGCACCTCCTCCATAAACTTCGCAAGCTCATCCGGAAGATTCTCAAGCAAATACTGCTTACTGCCGGAATATTGCGCAAGAAAGCTGTCCCGAATCTCGGCATTTACATTCTGAACTTCCTCAAGAAGCCCCTGCGCAGACATCCGCTTTGCCCCCTGGCCCAGAATAATCACCTGCTCCAGAGCATCCGAGGTGGCAACTGTCACGTCATACTGCCGTCCAAGCTCATGGGCCGTCTTCTCAATATACTGATCCGCCGTCTCCGCTTCCTTTGTGTAAACCACATGGATATTGTGATATTTGGAAATACTTCCTTTGCTGCCCTCCACACGATAGGCGTCAAATACAAGAATCACCGTATTTTTCCGATACCCCTGGAGATTGCAGAGGATATCCTTAAGCTTCCCTCTGGCCGCTTCCAAATTCACCTTGGCCAGCTCCTTCAGATCCTCCCAGGAAAATATAATATTGTACCCATCTACCAGAAGATATTCCCTCTCCGGCTTCCTGGGTGCGGATTTTCTCACCGGCTGCTGTTCCGGCTCTCTGTGAAAGCTTTTTTCCACCCGCCCCACTCCCTGGCGGTCCCTGCGGATAGGACCGTAGGTGCGCACAAAGATCTCCTCAAGTTCCTTCGGGTCCGCAAAGTCCCTGGCCGCTGCGCTCTGCCTGGCAAATGCCTGGCCAGTGATAGGACGGTTCGCCGTCTTTCGCACACTCTCCAGATGCATATAGTCCTGTACCCGGTTCCAGGGAACATAAAAGCCTGCCCCATGGGCGCAGAAAACCGAGCCGGTGGGATTTTCCGCATCCTGCTCCGGATCGTAGCCTGCGGCCGCAATTACCTCCGAGGCATTGTGGCAGGGGCCATAGCCGCCCGGCGCACAGAACAGACGGCCTGTCCCTCTGGTGTAAGCATAAACCTCCCCCTGGTAATCTCCCATAGCCGATACCGGAGCCGTGCCCGTCAGAACAGCAGTATCCCCAATTTGTCCGTCTTTTCCGGACATAAAGGTATGCCCGTAGGGTGTATCCCCTCCCTGCTGCGGTTCTGAAAAAGTTCCTGACATTTTCTGAATATCCGCCATGGCTCTTCCCACTTTGTCAAGGGGAACCTCCAGACGGAATTCATAAAAAGGCTCAAGAAGCACACACTTCGCCTGGCAAAGCCCCTGGCGGACCGCCCGGTAGGTCGCCTGTCGGAAATCCCCGCCCTCCGTATGCTTTAAGTGGGCTTTTCCTGCTGCCAGTGTGATTTTCACATCCGTAAGCTCCGCTCCCATAAGAACCCCCGGATGCTTCCGCTCTGCCAGATGGGTGAGAATAAGCCGCTGCCAGTTCCGATCCAACACATCCTCGCTGCAATTGGTGTCAAGAACCACACCGCTTCCAGGCTCTCCAGGCTCCAGAAGAAGATGCACCTCCGCATAATGGCGCAAGGGCTCAAAATGCCCGACACCCTCTGCGGTAGAGGCAATCGTTTCCTTATATATGATGCTGCCTGGGCCAAATTCCACATTCTCCCCAAAACGCTCCAAAATCAGGCTTTTTAAAATCTCAAGCTGAACTGCTCCCATAACCTGTACATGGATCTCTCCAAGGGCATCCTTCCAGACCACATGCAGCTCCGGAAGCTCCTCCTCCAGCCTGCGAAGCTTTGCAAGCATTCCGTGAACATCACAATCAGGAGGAAGGAGCAGCTGATAGGTCAAAACCGGCTCCAGAAGCGGATCGGATGCCCGCTTCTCAAAGCCCAGGCCGTCGCCGGCCCTTGTCTGTGTGAGGCCTGTCAGTGCACAAATCATTCCGGCCGGGGCTTCCGGGACAGTTCGAAAGCTCTCGCCGGAATAAAGGCGAATCTGATCTGCCTTTTCCTCCCAATCCCCTTCCTCCCCTCTCCCCTTAAGCAAAGCCTTCACCTTCAGGCTCCCTCCTGTAATTTTGAGATGGGTCAGCCGGTTTCCCTGTGCATCCCGGCTAATCTTATACACCCTGGCCCCGAATTCTGAAAGGTATAAGGGTGCCGGGCCAAAACGTGCCAGTCCTGCAAGCAGTTCCTCCACACCCTCCAGGCGAAGGGCCGATCCAAAGTAACAGGGAAATACGGCTCTCTTTTGAATCTGCTCCCCGATCTGCTCATCCTGCAGACTGCCCTGTTCCAGGTAAGCATCCAAAAGACTTTCCTTACACACGGCCAGATCCTCCCATAGATCATCCTCCTGCCTGTCCGAAGAAAAATCCACACACCGCTCATCCAGCTTTTCCTTTAATTCCTGCAAAAGCTTCTCACGATCCGTCCCCGGCTGATCCATTTTATTGACAAAAAGAAATGTCGGCACCTGGTAACGCTTAAGAAGCCGCCACAAGGTCCGCACATGTCCCTGTACCCCGTCGGCTCCGCTGATAATCAGCACCGCACAGTCAAGGATCTGCAAGGTCCGTTCCATCTCTGCGGAAAAGTCCACATGTCCCGGCGTGTCGAGAAGAGTTACCTCCTGCTCCCCCAATGTAAGCCTGGCCTGCTTGGAAAAGATCGTGATTCCTCTCTGCCGTTCCAGCTCATGAGTATCCAAAACGGCCGTTCCATGGTCCACTCTCCCCAGGCTCCGGATGCTGCCGCACTGGTAGAGCATAGCCTCCGCAAGGGTTGTCTTTCCGGCATCCACATGGGCCAAAAGGCCCACGCTCATATATTTTTTAGGCTTATTTTCTAATACATCTCCCATAGAAAATGTCACTTTCTGCTATCTATAATGAGCCATTATAGCACAAATAAGGGCATAAGTCGAATAAATGTTTTGTATTTTCATATTTCAAATATATTTAATTGCTCTAAATACGAAGAAATCCAGTCTGTGAATCAACTACAAACTGAATTTCCTCTTCATTTCCACTATTCTAAAACAAACCCATAAACCACTTCCATCAAATCCACCACCAACGCCCGCTCCACAAGCGACACCGGCTCTTTATTCACAACCGCCAGACAATCCTTCCCGTCATATCGGTACAATTCAATCTCTATCCTTGGAAAATTCTCATTATCCAGATACAGTGTCAACCCGATCTCCTCCGTTCCTGCAGGCTGCTCCTTCGTAAAGCTGTCCGCATTCAGCCCCTCTATGGCTCTTCGAAGCTCCAGGCTCTCAATCTGCTCTCCTTGATAATAAAAGATACGCTCATCATCCTTTTTCTCGGAGGTAAGGGTGTAAGTCACTCCCTCCAAAGCAATATCGATCTGGGTCACATCCGCAAAATCCCCGGTAAATACCTTGGAATGCCGAAGGGAATCAAAAGAAGCATCCATAACCCTTTTATAATCCTCCGGGGAAATCCGATAAAGAATTCCGGATTCTCCCACCCTTGCATAAGCCGTTACCTCTTCTTCCTCCGTATCCTCGCCATTTTCCGCTTCATCCTCCGCTTCCCCATCCGTGGCGGATGCCTTTTCATCCGGGTCCCGGCTCACATGCAGGGTAAACGTGTCAGATACCTCCTGACCATCCTCATCTTCCCTTGTATAGCTCACCTCCACGGACAGCTCCGGCGCGTCCAAGCCGCAATCCTTAATCTCCTCCTCCGATGCATGATAGGTTACATAATCCGTCAGATTCAGATAGCTGATATCACTCAGATAGCCATCCACCCTGGAGGTATCAAGGGGCTGCTTTTGACCGTCCTGCTCCGTGAAATATACGTCATCCTTACAGTAGGTATCCGTACTGTTTTCCTCATAGGCAATCGTATAAGCCTCATTTCCCGTAAAACGAATCTCATCTGCCCCGTCAAACAGCGGAATCTTATCATGCCGAATCAGCTCACTGAGGGGTCCGTCATACAGCTCCAGGGGATCCTGTTTCACCAGATACACATTTCCATCCCCAATGGAAACATACCGCTGGGAATCCATGCTGCTGTAATCCCCCAGCAGAATCTCATAGGACTGCTCCCCTGTCGTAAGCCGGATAGTACAGATGGGGTCCTCAAGGCCGTACTGCCCGTAATCCTCCACCTCCTCAATCACAAAGGAAACCCCGAATTGCTGAAAAATGTCCAAAAGCCCGCTTATTTTTTCCTCATCCACCGGGAATGTCTCATCCTCGTCATAAACCCACACTTCACCCTTATGAAATGCCAGTGTCTCCGCTCCATATTCCCAGGACAGGGCTTCAACCGAATCCGCAGGAATCTCCAGAATAATTTCCTCACTGTTTTTAATCTGTTCCTTACGCTCCTTTATCTGCATGGCGCCAAAGGTCAGTATACAGGCCGCAGCAAGAACCCCAAGCAGAATATATATTTTCTTAAACCGCTTCACTTTGCAACCTCCTTCTGTTAAGAACCACGCCAATTCCAAATCCCAGATAAAGCAGCGGGAAAATGCCAATCATCATCACCTTCAAGAAAGATGACGTAGAAGCACTGATAGTCAGATAGTTATAATTCAGCGACTTGCTGCGGATCGCCATTGCTTCACTCTCCCCGATAAGAGAGGATAAGGCATTCATGCCCAGATCCCCATTGGCGCCGGAAGAATAGGCATTGTACATATCCTCCAGGAAACCGGAGGACGCAAACCAGACAAGCTTCCCTTCCTTATCATTTTCTATGGAAACCGCCAGCGCAAAGGGGCCGTCCATATCCCCTTCCTCTCTCTCATAGGTAGACAGGCCATAGCCGGATACCTTGCTGAAAGCATAGTCGGATGTAGTAAGCAGCTCCGTCACCGTGCCGTTTCCGGTCTCTTCCTTTACTGTAAGCCCCGAAGCTATGGGCATAATCGGATAATAATGTTCCTCAATGAGAGAATCCGTTATCTCACCGTCCGCCATATCCGGAATCAATACATAAGGCGTCTGGAATGCAAAATAATCTCTGTCCGCCTCTACCACAATTCCCTCCTGCACCTCAACCCCATAGTCCTCAAGGAGACCATACAGATTTTCCAATGCTCCATTCTCCAAAGGGCCTGCCACAACCAGAAGCTTTCCGCCCTCTGCCATGTAATCGGCCAGCAGGTTCCTTTCCTCCTCCGAAATATCACTTTCCGGCGCATAAATCAGAACACAGGCAGCATCCTCAGGAATCCCTTCCGACGTCAGCAGGGAAAAGGACTGAAGCTCCATATTTTCCTTCTCAATCTGTTCACGGAAGGATGCGGGAAGCTCCGCCTCTCCATGTCCCTCCAGAACATACACCTTTGGAAGCTCCTCACTGACCACATAATCAATGGCGGAGGTAATAGCGCCTTCCCCGTCAAAGGAGGTATTGTAGGCATAGGAATAGAGATCCGCCTCCTGAATATAGATATCGGCATAGCTTATAAACCGATTTCGCTCCCCGCACTCCACCACCAGACTGTTGTTCTGAACCATCTCATCCGTATACTGCTGGGCAAAGGTAGGAAATACATCCGGATTCTTTTTGACAACCTCAATGTGTTCGGAAAGGCTGTCGTATTTATCAAGGAGATTCTCAATCACCTCATCCTCCTGACCGGACTGGACGATCCAATAGATGGTCACATCCTGCTCCAGGGCATTTACAACTACCTTCGTATTACTGGTAATGGAATAAAGCTTCGCAGCGCTGATGTCAAATTTCGTAAGTGACGCAGGCAGCACTGAGACAAAGATATTTACCACAATCAAAATAGCCAATACAATCACCGTAAGAAGCAGAGAGTAGGAACCGCCGCGAAATGCAATTCCGTTTCTCTGCCGTCTCTCTAAGACCCGTTCGGATTCCGGTTTCTTCATCAGTTATACCTCCTTTTCTCCAGAGATTGTACGGAAAGAAACAGAAAAAAGACTGCAACAGCAGCATAATACACAAGGGCCGTCACATCAAAAACTCCGTTTACAAACACATAAAACCGTTCAAACAAGGACAATTTCGCCATGATGCCCGGCAAAAGCCCTTCAAATCTGCCGGTGTCAAAAAAGTATACAAGCAGAATAACCATAATGAGAAGAAAGCAGAAGCCGTAAGCCAGATTCTCATTCTTCGTCAGACCGTAAATCACGCCTCCCACTCCAAAGACAAGAACACACAATGCAATCACCGATCCAAGGGCTGTGGAGGACACATACTCCGAAAGGCTGACACTGTAGTAATTAAACAGAATTACCGCAATGCCGATACCTGCCGCAAAGCCCTGATTGTCGGTCAGGGAGGAAATAAATACCCCAAGGGCAATAAGGGCCGCACCCATGACAAAAAATGCAAAAATAGAGCCATAGGAGGTCAATAAGTAAACATCCCCAAACTGGGAAAAAATCAACGGATACAGACAGATTACACAAAGGGGAATCAGATACACCACCAGCAGCGCCAGATATTTTCCAAGGATCACCTGGGTTGTTGTAATCGGAAGGGAGTAGAGAAGCTGATCCGTCTTCTGCTTTCTCTCCTCCGCAATCACACGCATAGTAAGAATCGGCACAATCACCACAAACACGAGACATCCAAAGCTAAGGACAAACTCAAAATTGCTCACAGCCGCCTGAAGATTGTAAAGCATGGATCCGATTCCCACAAAGGCAAGGAGAAACGCTCCAAAAACATAGGCCGTTAATGAATGAAAATACATTCTAAGTTCATGCTTTAATACCGCAATCATTCTTGCGCCTCCTTTTCCTCTTCAAATTCCATATCTGCCCCGGCTTCTTTCGGCTCCATATCCGTCTCGCCCTCTGCTTCAAGCTCCGCCCCGCTGCCCTCTGTCAATTCCACAAAAACATCTTCAAGGCTGGCCTTTTTTAAATTCATCTCCAACAGCACCTTTCCCTTTTCTGCAAATGTCTCAAAAACAGCACGGGAAGCCTCATAGATATTTTCATGATCGGTTTTTAAACGGGCCACAGTAAAGGGATTATTCTTATCTTCCATAACCACATCCGTAATATGCTCCACAGAGCCCAGAATATCCCGGATCTCTTCCGGCTTCGCATCTGTTGTAATCGTGATTTCGTTAGGCGAAAGCAGGCATTTTTCCAGATTCCCCGGCTCGTCAAAAGCTGCCAGCCTGCCATTTGCAATCATTAGGATCTGATCACAGATTGCCTGGACCTCAGAAAGTATATGAGAGCTGAAAATAACGGTGTGATCCTGCCCCAGCTCCTTAATAAGTGCACGAATCTCAATAATCTGAATCGGGTCCAATCCAACCGTAGGCTCATCCAGAATAATCACTTTCGGGTTCCCAAGAAGCGCCTGGGCGATCCCCACCCTCTGCCTGTAGCCCTTAGAGAGAGAAGAAATCCGGCGATCCTTTACCTCCCCAATCTTTGTCTGGCGGATAACCTCCTCCACCTGCTCATTCAGCCTGACGCTGCGCAGGCCCTTGGCCTCGCCGACAAATCTTAAGTACTCTGCGGGTGTCTCCTGCATATACAGGGGCGGCTGCTCCGGAAGATAGCCAATAAGCTTTTTGGCTTTCCCGGCATCCTCAAAAATATCATACCCGTCAATTTTCACGTGGCCCTCCGTAGCCGACAGACAGCCCGTCATAATATTCATAGTAGTAGACTTTCCTGCCCCGTTCGGCCCTAAAAAACCATATACATGCCCTTCCTCAATCTCAAAGGAAAGATCATCCACTGCCAGAAAGTCGCCGTAATACTTTGTTACGTGCTCAACCGATATCATAGTCCGCCTCCTATAGCCTTCTGGTGCTTGGCTTAATGACATTGCCAGTTATTCCAGTTTCTTCCGAAACAGTTGCTTTATGTGGCAGTATACTATGGGTTTGTGTATACTTTTTGTTAAATGTGTGGATTTTCTGTGATGATTCTATGATTATTTTGTGTTTGACTGCCTTTCCATTTTTGTGTAAAATAAACCCGGTGTGCCGACTTCACTGCTTTAACTAAGCAAAACCGGCGTCTCCCCATTTTAACCACAGAAAGGATGGAACCTATGAACCAGGCCGGAAAAATCTACTGCCGGGCCTTCCAGACTGTTTTTAAAATCGCCCTGCCCGTACTTCCCTACCGGAAGCCGAAGCTGGCAGGCAGCGTCAAGGCCCTCCCCGAAATCATAGAAAAAAATAAATGCAGCCGAATACTCATTATCACCGACCCGGGCATCCAAAAGCTCAACCTCACCGCCCGTCTGGAACGGGCGCTGAAAGCAGCCGGCATGTTCTACTGTGTCTACGGCAAAACCAGCGCCAATCCCACTACGGACAATGTATACGAGGCATTGAAGCTGTACCAGGAAAATGCCTGTGACGCCATCATTGGCTTCGGAGGCGGCTCCAGCATGGACTGCGCCAAAGCCGTAGGCGCCCGTGCCGTCAAGCCCCGCCAGTCATTGGCAAAAATGAAAGGCATTTTAAAGGTACATAAGCGGCTCCCCCTGCTCATCGCCGTGCCCACCACAGCCGGAACAGGAAGCGAAACCACCCTGGCCGCCGTGATTACCGATGCCCAGACCCGGCATAAATACGCAATCAACGACTTTCCGCTGATTCCCCGGTATGCCGTGCTGGACCCCAAGGCAACCCTTAGCCTGCCGCCCTTTATCACCGCCACAACAGGCCTGGATGCCCTCACCCACGCAGTAGAGGCTTACATCGGCCGCTCCACCATGCCGGATACCCGGCGTGATGCCCAAAAAGCAGTCCGGCTGATTTTTGAAAATCTGGACACCGCCTACAGGGACGGCCAGAATATCGAAGCCCGGAAAAATATGCTGAAAGCCTCCTTTTACGCAGGCTGCGCATTTACCAAATCCTATGTAGGCTACGTCCATGCTGTTGCTCACTCCCTGGGCGGCGAATACAATGTCCCCCACGGCCTTGCCAATGCGGTGATCCTTCCCATGGTGCTGGAATATTATGGTCCGTCCATTTACAAGAAGCTTCATAAGCTGGCTATCGAAGCAAAGCTTGCAGACGAAAAAACGCCTCACGAAGAGGCGGCAAAAACCTTTATTCAGGCTATCCGAGATATGAAAAAGCGGTTTGGCATAGGAGACACCATTCCTGAAATCCGGGAAGAGGATATTCCAAAGCTCTCTCACTATGCAGACAAAGAGGCTAACCCTCTTTACCCGGTACCTGTTCTGATGAATGCGTCGGAGCTAGAAATATTTTACAAAAATCTTATGGGGCATTGAGCCTGCCGAAAAATACCAAACGCCATACATTGCACATTTTTTATTAGAAGCAGACAGAATCATACAATTCGTTGAAAAACAGAACGCAAAAGGAGAATTCCTCTATGAATGAAGCAGAAATAAAGCAGCTTACAGCAAACCAGCGTGAATACTTCTTATCCGGCGCCACCCTGCCTCTGCCTGCCCGGCTGGAGGCTCTCAAAAAGCTGAAAAGCGCCATCAAACGCCGGGAAGCTCAAATCCACCAGGCTGTCAAGGAAGATCTGGGAAAAAGCAGCTTCGAGAGCTACATGTGCGAAACCGGACTGACCTTAAGCGAAATCACCTACATGGAACGGCACCTTTCATCCTTTGCCCGGGAAAGGCGGGTTCACACCCCACTGGCGCAGTTTCACTCCCGAAGCTTTAAAAAGCCCTCCCCCTACGGCGTAGTCCTTATTATGAGCCCCTGGAACTATCCTTTCCTGCTGACCATGGAGCCTTTAGCAGACGCCCTGGCCGCCGGAAACACAGTGATTTTAAAACCCAGCGCCTATTCTCCTCACACCAGCGAGATCATCCGGGCACTGATAGAGGAATGCTTTGATCCTTCTCATGTGGCCGTTGTCACCGGAGGACGAGCAGAAAACACTTGCCTGTTAAATGAGCATTTTGACTACATTTTCTTCACCGGAAGCCAGTCCGTAGGCCGGCAGGTAATGAAAAAGGCTTCGGAGCATCTCACACCAATCACCCTGGAGCTTGGAGGAAAAAGCCCCTGCATTGTAGAAAAAACCGCCAACCTTAAGCTGGCGGCAAAACGCATTGTATTCGGCAAATATTTAAACTGCGGCCAGACCTGCGTGGCCCCTGACTATATATTATGTGATCCCTGTGTCCGGGATTCTCTCATAGCGGAGCTGAAAAAACAGATTGAAAAGCAGCTGGGCAGGGATCCCCTGTCCAACGCTCAGTATGGAAAGATTATCAACGAAAAGCATTTTCAGCGTGTATGCGGACTGATTGATCCCTCAAAGGTCGTCCACGGCGGAGGCTCCGATCCGACAGCATTAAAGATCGAGCCCACCCTTCTGAATCACGTCACCTGGGAGGATGCCTGTATGAAGGAAGAGATCTTCGGCCCCCTTCTGCCCATCCTCACCTACGGCTCTTTGGAGGAAGCCATACGGACCATAAATTCCAAGGCCCACCCCCTGGCCCTGTATCTCTTTACCTCCGACAAAAATGCAGCCAAAAAAGTCACCTCACGCTGCGGCTTCGGCGGCGGCTGCATCAATGACACCATCATCCACCTGGCCACCAGCGAAATGGGCTTCGGCGGCTTCGGCGAGAGCGGCATGGGCTCTTATCATGGAAAAGCAGGCTTCGACACCTTTTCTCATTATAAGAGCATCGTGGATAAAAAGACCTGGCTGGATCTGCCTATGCGGTATCAGCCTTATCAGAAGTTCTACGGAAAATTGATTCGGATGTTTTTGAAATAATTCCTGTAAAACTTCCAAAACCTTCAGCTCCTCCCGCATATACCCCGGCCGTTCCCAGGCAAAATCTCGTATCATCTGTTCTTCCTCCGAAAAGCATAAGACAAATGAGGTTTACAGCAAGCCATATTCCACGCTTTGACATCTTGTTCATTCATTTTCCTCATTTCTGTGCCTATGAGCATCCCCTAATACATTTCCGTTTCGGAGCGGGCAGACTTTGTCCCATAAAATAAAAAATATCTCCAGCAAAGCATTCCAATCATAAGAAATCCGGCCGTTAAAAGATAGTAAACTCCCGGAAGTCTGTAGAATTCATCCGGCCATGGATACCGTCCGGCCAGAACAGACGCCCCATTTGCCGCAATATGAGCCACTACTGCCAAAAAGAGAGAATCACAGGCTTCATACACCTGAACAAAAAACAATCCCATTACAAACGCATACAGGCCTTGGACCACATTTCCATGAAATACTCCAAAAATCACTGCGCTGATAACCATAGCCCTTCGGGAGTTCCATACGACCGCCTTCAATCTCTCATAAATAATCCCCCGTATAAGCACTTCTTCTAAAAAAGGAGCGCTTACCACCACAGCTGCTATCTGAGACAAAAAACTACAGTGATAAATTCCTTCCGACACTTCCTGATACCCCGGAAAGAGACGAGGCAGAAAGGTTAAAGCCAAAAAATAATTTATCCCTCTGGAAAGGCATACGGAACCAAGAATCACTAGAAGCATATCCTTTAAACAAAAGGAATGTTTTCTCCTGTACTCTCTCCTTTCTCGTTGATACAGCAGCCAGAACACAGGCAGCATCAGAAGGTTCACTGCTGTCAAAAGCCACATGGCCCATGCCGGTTCTGACATCCTTCCGCCTGAAGCTATCCGCAGAAGCTCCGGATACAACATGGAGAAAAGTACATAAAGAAGAATCGGAAAAACAATTCTCCACATCCTTTCCGCTGTTCCCTGTCCTCCCACTTTTTTCTCTCCGTTTCTATAATTAATATACGTTACAGTATAGCACACTTGCCCCACAGGAAAAAGAGAAAAAATTTTACCGCAAAAAATACAAATAATAACTCTTGACATCCCATTTTTTCAATAGTATATTCAAGGTAATCACATAGCACATTTATGCTAGGGGAGCCTAAGGCTGAGAAAGCGTGACCTCACGCTGACCCTCATTACTTGAACCGGTTAATGCCGGCGTAAGGAAGCTGCTTTTCGTATCCCCTCCTGTGAAAATTCATTTACCAAGGAGGATTTTTTATGTCACTTTTTGTAAACAAGGTAGTAGATGAATGGGGAACCTCCTATTCTCTGACCACACTGGGATATGGCGCTCTGGTAGCAGCCATCCTGATTCTTCTCATTCTTGCCTGTTATCTGACCGGAGAAAATAAGCGGGTACAGACCAAGCCCTTAGTATTCGCCGCCGCAGCCATGGCATTGGGTATGATAACCTCATTTATGAAGCTTTTTGAAGCTCCCATGGGCGGTTCCGTCACCCTCTTTTCCATGCTTTTCATCTGCTGCATCGGATACTGGTACGGCCTGCGCACCGGACTTATCACCGGCTTCGCCTACGGTCTGCTGCAGCTTATCTCCGACCCCTACATCATCAGCCTGCCCCAGATGATCACAGACTACCTGCTTGCCTTCGGTGCCCTGGGCTTGTCCGGCTTATTCTGTAATAAGAAAAACGGTCTCATCAAAGGTTACATCATCGGTGTACTGGGCCGTTACCTCTTTGCCTTCCTGTCCGGTCTTATCTTCTTCGCCGCCTATGCGAAAGGCTCCGGAATGAGCGCTCCCGTCTATTCCCTTGCCTACAACGGAAGCTATTTGGGATGTGAAGCAGCCATGACACTAATAGTCCTTGCAATCCCCGCTGTCAACAAGGCCTTTGCACGGGTAAAGCAGATGGCGATTGCATAAGATCAACGATTATCATTTTAAAGAGCTTGTCACAAAATAGGCCGACAGACATTGCTATGGAAATGTCTGCCGGCTTAAATTTTACAGCATCTCTTTTATTACCTTTCACACCTTAGTAAATAAAATTTGACAAAATCCTGCATCGATATACATTGTAATCACTCTTCATTTTATATCTTCCCTACTCAAAATAATGGTTGACGTAACACTTCTTTTTTTCCTATAATAATAAGCAATGATTGAAAACAAGCGTATTAAGACCAACAAAAGTAGGAGACATAAGAAAAATGACACATGAAAATACCACACAAATAAATCAGAATCCCTTGGGAACAGAACCCGTCAAAGGGCTGCTGTTTCAATTTGCAGTCCCCAGCATCATTGCCATGCTGGTCAGCTCCCTCTACAATATTGTAGATCAATTTTTCATCGGCCACAGCGTAGGCGAATTGGGAAATGCTGCAACCAACATCTCCTTTCCCCTGTCCATTTCCTGTGTAGCCATCGCCCTTCTGTTCGGAATCGGAGGCGCTTCCGCCTTCAACATATCCATGGGAAAAAAAGAGCCGGAGCAGGCTGTCCTCTACTTGGGAAACGCCTCTTCCATGCTGTTTGGCTGCGGCATCCTTCTGACCATCATTACCCTGCTGGGCTTAGAGCCTCTGCTTCACTTCTTCGGCTCCCCTGATGATGTACTGGACTATGCCAAAACCTACACCGGAATCGTAGCCTTTGGCTTCCCCTTTCTCATTCTGACTTCAGGAGGCGGACACTTAATCCGTGCCGACGGCCGCCCCAGAATCAGCATGATCTGCAACCTGACCGGCGCCATCATCAACACCTTCTTAGACGCACTATTCGTATTTGAATTTCACATGGGAATGGCCGGAGCTGCTGCGGCAACCGTAATCGGCCAAATCATCTCCGGCGGAATGGCCGTCTACTTTCTCGGCCGCTGCCGCACCGTCCAAATCAAAAAAGAACATCTGCTTCCTTGTAAGTCTGTCATTGCCCGAATTGCCGCCCTCGGCATGGCCCCCTGCAGCAACCAGTTAGCCATGATGATCGTACAGATCGTCATGAACAACTCCCTCAAATACTACGGTTCCATCTCCTCCTACGGAGAATCCATCCCCATAGCCTGCGCCGGAATCATCACCAAAGTAAACCAGGTCTTCATGTCTTTCATCATCGGCATCTCCCAGGGACTGCAGCCCATTACCAGCTTCAACTACGGCGCAAAGCAATATAAACGGGTAAAAGAAGCCTGCCGTTTCGCCATCACCTGCGGCTTTGCCCTGGCTTTCGCTGCCTTTTTAGCTTTCCAGCTTATCCCCCGGCAGATCATCTCCCTCTTCGGAAATGGTTCCGAGAAATATTACCGCTTTGCTGTAAACTACTTTCACATCTTCCTGTTCTTCACCTTCGTAAACTTTTTACAGCCCGTCAGTTCCAACTTCTTCACCTCCATCGGAAAGCCCAAGAGAGGAACCTTTCTGTCCCTCACCAGACAGATCCTCTTCCTCCTGCCCCTGATCCTCATCTTCCCCCTCTTCGCCGGAATCGACGGAATCATGTACGCAGGTCCCATCGCCGATTTTCTCGCTTTCACCGTAACCGTCATCATGGTATGCCGAGAACTCCGCCGACCAGAATACACCCAAAATAACCCCTAAAAAATCTCGTTGTCATGATGCCTGGAGCAAAATAAGCCATCCGGCTTTTCCAATATCCAGTGTCCGGCTTTCCATGCACAGCAGTCTGAATCTGGCGAACATTGCTCAAAGCCTATGGCAGGCAACGCCTGGCAAAGCCCTTCCTGCAATGTCCGTCAGAGGCAGATTGATGTGCATGGAACGTCCGAACGTTGTAATAAGGAGGGACCCACAATGTGGGAGGATTCCTTATTGCCAAGGATATGGAAATGTCGGATGGCTTATTTTGTGACAGACCCGTCCGTCTTCCTTTACCTACATCCTCTCCGGAGCTTCAAACCCCAGAATATCAATGCAAATCTCCAACACTCTCTTCGTCAGCACCAACACCGCTACCAAGCTATCACGAACCGTTTCATCCTCTTCCCCAAGAATCTTCGTCTCATGATAAAACTTATTAAACCCATTGGCCAATTCATAAATATAAGCACAAAGCTTATGAGGCGCAGCCTCCTCAAAGGCATTCTCAACAGCCCCATTAAACCTGGCCAGCAAAAGCATCAAACTTTTTTGTGTCTCATTTCCAGGAACCCCAACCACGCAAGAATCCGGGTCCTTCCCCAAAGCCCGATACTTATTCAAAATAGACTTAATCCGCACAACCGTATACAAAATATAGGGCCCCGTATTTCCCTCAAAAGAAGTAAACCTGTCCACATCAAACACATAATCCTTCGAAGCCTGATTCGACAAATCCCCATACTTAATAGCCGAAAGCCCTACAATCCGTGCCGTCTCCCTAGCTTCCTCTTCCCCAATCTCCGAATTGCCTGCAATCTTCTCATACATCTCTTCATTAATATCCGCAATCAGATTCTCCAGACGCATGACCCCGCCCTCACGGGTCTTAAAAGGCTTGCCATCCTTACCGTTCATGGTACCAAAGCCCAGGAACTTAAGACCGGTTTCATCCTCCACAAGCCCCGTCTTCCGGGCACAGCGGAATACCTGGACAAAATGCATCTCCTGGCGCTTATCCACCACATAAATGATCTCATCCGGATGATACAGCTTCATCCGATCCACAATCGTAGCCAGATCCGTCGTCGTATAGAGGGATGCTCCGTCAGACTTAAGAATCATACAGGGCGGAATCTCCTTGGTATCCTCCGCTTCTTTCACATCAACCACTAACGCCCCTTCACTTTCATAAGCATAGCCCTTTTCTTTCAGCATCGCCACCAGATCCGGAATATAAGGCTGCGCATCCGATTCACCCTTCCACAGATCAAACTCCACCTTCAAGCTGGCATAGTTCTTCTTCAAATCCGCCACAGACACATTTAAAATATGCTGCAAAATCGCCTGATACCCCTTATGTCCATGCTGCACCAGATAGGTAGCCTCCATAGCCTCTTCCTTGTAAGCCTCATCCTCCTTGGAACGAGCGCTGGCCGTAGGATAGATCTCCTCCAGCTCCGAGATGGTAAAGGGCGCTTCTTTCGGATATTCCCCCATATAGCTTTCATCAAAATAGGGCAGTTCCGGCTTTCTTTCCTTTAATTCCGTAATAATCAGTCCCATCTGAAGGCCCCAGTCCCCCAAATGAATGTCGCCAATCACCTTATGCCCCACAAAGCGTCCCAGCCTTTTTACGCTCTCCCCGATAATAGCAGAGCGCAGATGCCCCACATGAAGAGGCTTGGCCACATTAGGTCCGCCGTAATCAATCATAATCGTTCTGGGATTTTCCGCCTTATGGCAGCCCAGACGCTCATCCTCTGCCATTTTCCTCAGATACTCCTGTACAAACAGACTGCTTACCTTAAGATTGATAAACCCAGGCTTTACCCCCAAAGCTTCCTCAAAAACAGAACTTTTCTTAAGCTCCTCCACAACCTTATCCGCTATCTGAATCGGCGCACAGTGATACTCCTTAGCTGCCGCCAGGCTTCCGTTACACTGATATTCACAGAGATCCGGCCGGTTAGAGAGCGTAACCTTTCCATACTCCCCCTTATAATCACAGGCTTCAAAAGCCTTTACAACCTCCTCTGTGATCAGATCCAATAATTTTTTCATAATTAACAGTTCTCCTACTTTTTTCGTCGATTCCGGTTCACTACAAATCACACCGGCACTCTATATATTATTCCGGCTTTTTCTCTTTTAAAGTGCGATTTGTAATCACAGATGCCCTCCGTTGGCATATAAACAGCACTTCTATTTTTGGGCAAGCAGCGACTTTACTTCCTCTATTGTCGGCATTACCCGCAAAGCTCCTTTTCGAGTTGTGATAATGGATGCTGCAGCATTCGCAAAGGTGAGCATCTCCTTTAAATTCTCCTCTGTCAGATTATCAAGGCCATGATCCAGAATATAATTCAGCATACCTGCGCAGAAGGTATCTCCGGCTCCCGTAGTTTCAATGGTATTTTCCTGAGCAAAGCCCGCTCTCTCTACTGCCACATCACCATAGTAAGCCTTGCTTCCCTTCTTACCCATAGTAATACAGATCAAGGGAATATCAAAGCGATTCCGCACTGCCTCAATGCCCCGATCCAGGCTTCTCTCTCCTGTAATAAATTCCAGTTCTTCTTCTGACATCTTTACAGCCGCACACTTGGACAGGCCAAACCAGATCTGCTCCTTTGCATCCTGCAGGTTATTCCACAGGGGCGGCCGCAGATTGGGATCAAAGGTTACCATAACATCATGCTTCTTAGCATACTCCAAAGCCTTCTGTGTAGCGCTTCGCACCGGCTCATCCGTCAAAGAAAGCGTACCAAAATGCAGAATACGGCTCCCCGCAATCATCTCCTCCTGAACCTCATCCGCAGTCAGCATCATATCCGCACCCGGTTTCCGATAGAAGGAAAAGTCCCGATCTCCATCCGATGCCGTATGCACAAAGGCAAGGGTTGTATGCACCACTTTATCCAAAAGAAGATTGTCTGTTCCAATGCCAAGTTCCACCAGCGTACTTTTTAAGGTTCTTCCAAACTGATCATCTCCCACTTTGCCAATAAAGCTTGTCTTCTTCCCCAGATTATTCAGCATGGCAAGCATATTGCAGGGAGCACCGCCGGGATTGGCTTCAAGCAGTGGATTCCCCTGGGAGCTTACTCCATTCTCCGTAAAATCAATCAACAATTCTCCAATCGCTGTAACGTCATATACCTTTTCCATTTTCCTCATCCTTTCCCCACAATTGTTTACTTTGGAACCAGTAACCCTTTACTTTGGAATCCAAAATAATTATAATCAGATCAGTTACTGCTGTTTTCCGGCTCAGAGCCGCCTTAAAAAAGCTTGTAGCTGCTCCGAACGTCTATCTACATTATATGTAATATAAAGGGAAAAAGCAAACCTTTTGTTGCGGAGCTTTCAAACCATAATATTGCGGAATTTAAAATAGTAGGAGGACTTATGAAACTGATTTCTTGGAACGTCAATGGCTTACGGGCCTGTGTAGGCAAAAATTTTACGGAGGATTTTCAGAAGCTTGATGCGGATATTTTCTGTCTTCAGGAGACTAAGCTTCAGGAAGGACAGATTGAGCTTGATCTGCCGGGTTATCATCAGTATTGGAATTATGCGGAGAAAAAAGGATACAGCGGAACGGCTGTCTTTACCAAAACAGAGCCTCTGTCTGTCACCTATGGCATTGGCGTGGAAGAACATGACCATGAGGGCCGGGTGATCACTCTGGAATATGAAGATTTTTACCTGGTAACAGTCTATACCCCCAATTCCCAGGACGGCCTTGCAAGGCTTGATTACCGGATGAAATGGGAAGATGATTTTCTCCGTTACATCCAGGGCCTGGATGAAAAAAAGCCGGTTATTTACTGCGGTGATCTGAATGTAGCCCACAAAGAGATTGATCTGAAGAATCCAAAAACCAACCGGAAAAACGCAGGCTTTACCGATGAAGAACGGGAGAAAATGACTCACGTGCTGGAATCCGGCTTCGTGGATACTTTCCGGTATTTTTATCCGGAGATGGAAAGCATCTATTCCTGGTGGTCTTACCGATTCCGTGCAAGGGAGAAAAATGCAGGGTGGCGGATTGACTACTTTATCGTATCGGAACGCCTCACCAAACGTCTTGAGGACGCTAAAATTCATACGGATATTTTGGGCTCCGATCACTGTCCGGTGGAACTGTTATTAAAGTAACTTTTTTATTGAAGAGGCTTATACACATGAAACGACTGTCACAAATCTGCGTAATTGTTCTTACACTGGCAGTTATTCTCTTTTTCGGCATACTAGTAGTCCGTATCGGAAATCCTTGT
Organism: Candidatus Merdisoma sp. JLR.KK006; assembly: GCF_036941035.1. Taxonomy (NCBI): domain Bacteria; kingdom Bacillati; phylum Bacillota; class Clostridia; order Lachnospirales; family Lachnospiraceae; genus Candidatus Merdisoma; species Candidatus Merdisoma sp. JLR.KK006. The sequence continues at coordinate 70,549 of NZ_JAYMNS010000015.1, forward strand.
GCATATTTCCGGTACGGACTACTAGCCGGAGGACCCATGATGTGTCTGTTAACAGGCTCATCAGCTCACTCCCGTCACCATAACCGGCTCCCTCTCACCGATTGAAGATCCTGCTGCCATGAATGCGCTTATGGATGCTCTGATGAGTTCCGATTTCGAGGGTACGGAAGAAATGCGCTCAGCCGCTATGGCACAGTCAGGCTGGTATATGCTGGAGGATGGCTATATCCAGGGACTTCCCACCTGGCTCTGGGCCTGGGCGAACTTTACAGCGTTCCTCTTCTCCTTGGAGTGGGGCTGGCCTTTGAGCCATATAAGATTCTGAAGAATTACGGCAAGTCTTTTGAAAAGCTTTACCCCATCCTGTCCGAGCGAGAAGCCATTTTCCAAAACCTGTTGGATGCAGATGATTCCTGGGATGTTCGGGAGCAGGGCGAAGAAGAAAAGAAGCATGCCAATGTACAGTTTGCTTTTAACTCGGGAAGTGCGTCAGGCCACTTCCTGGCACTGGCACGAAAGCGCCTGGGAGAGCGGGCACAGGCTGTTATACAGTAAAGTCAAATAGACCTTTAGCGCCAAGCTGGATAAGCTGATTCCGGATATGAAATATCGAAACGAAAGCTAACGCTATTAAACGTATATTTGCAGACCGGGCTTTTACTGCTGTCCGGCAAACCAATCCTTCATAGTCCCCAGCACCCTTCTAAGCTCTTCCTCGGAAATCACATAGGGAACCATGGCATAGAGATATTTCAGGAAAGGCCTGCTGAATACACCTTGCTCATAGGCAAACTTCTGATATCCGGCGAGCACATGGGCATCCTTTACCTCAACACAGACACAGCCGCCCATAATCCGGACTTCTTTTATCCGCTCATCGGAAAATCCGTCCATTTCCCCACGGGTGATTTCCTCTATCCGGCGGATTTTTTCCATATAATCCCCGGTTTCAAAAAGTTCAATAGATTTAAGCGCCACACTGCAGGCCAGGGCATTCCCCATAAAGGTAGGACCGTGCATCAGGGCATGCTCCGGATTCTCGTCATAGAAGCCCTGGAATACCTTTTCATTTGCAACAGTAACCGCATGGCCGATATAACCCCCGGTCAGCGCTTTTCCAAGAACGAGAATATCGGGCAGAACCAGGTCGGCCACAAACCGGTTGCCGGTACGTCCAAAGCCGGTTGCCACCTCATCAAAAATCAAAAGGACATCATACTTATCGCACAGCTCTCTGGCACGCTTTAAATAGGAAATATCATACATCCGCATTCCGCCGGCCCCTTGAAGGAGGGGTTCTGCGATGAAGCAGTTAAGCTTACTGTGATATTTCTCAAATGCCTGCTCTAAAGCGCTGATTTCTGTGGGAATATGCACTACATACTTACTTGGCCCGTATGCATTCAGAACAAAGTGATAGTCCTCGTCATCACCGGCCTCCATGGTTTTGAAGGTGTCGCCGTGATACGCATGGTTCAAGGCAAGAATCATGGTCCGCTGCTCCTCTCCACGGTTCATATAATATTGAAGGGCCATTTTCAGCGCCACCTCTACCGCTACGCTGCCGGAATCAGAAAAGAAGGAATAATTCAAATCACCGGGAAGGAAATCCTTTAGCTTTTCCGCCAGCTTTTGAACCGGCTCATGGGTAAGGCCGCCGAGCATTACATGGGAAAATTTTTCCACCTGTGAAATAATGGCCCGGTTCAGATCCGGGTGCTTGTAGCCGTGAATGACGCTCCACCAGGAGGATACGGAATCTATCAGCTTCTGATCTTCCGTATATAAATATACGCCCTCCGCATCTACTATTTTGTAAGGGGTTTTCATGGTTTTCATCTGTTCATATGGATACCAAATCATTTTCGTTCTCCTATTCCAGTTCCGTAATATTTTCCCAGTACACCTTCAGCTAAATCAATTCACAGTCACAAAAGCATATGCCTGTAAATTGATTTGTGCACTGGAAAAACATTACTGATTCCAGTTCCGTAATATTTTCCCAGTACACCTTCAACTTCAGCTGATTTTATTCATACAGTCTTTTCAAATCCTCTACGGAAATATTAAGCTCCGTGTCGCCTTCCCGGACGCAGGCAATCACCTTCGATCCGGTCAGATGCTCGCACATTTTCAGATTGTCCTCCTGCATCACATCCCCTGGCTTAAAGTGATTAAAAACAATTCCTCTAAGGGGAATGCCATGCTCCTTCATATAAAATGCAGTCAGCCCCACGCTGTTGATCGTGCCAAGTCCTGCATCCGCAATAAGCAGGCAGCCTGCGCCGCATGCCCTTATCACATCCGGAAGCCAGAGCTCTCCTTCATCAAAGCAAATGGGGCACAGAATCCCTCCGGAGCCCTCCAGGGTAACATACTCATAATTGTCGCAGGAATTTCGGAAGCCCTCAAGCACTACCTCCATCTGAACCGGATTACCCTCTATTCTGGAGGCAAGATGAGGTGAAACAGCAGTCTCGTAGATGTAAGGGCACATTTCCACTAAGGGCTGGCTGATTCCGGATATCTCCTTTACAAAAAGAGCATCCCCGGGAACCAGGCTGCCGTCAGCCCTGCGCACATTTCCGCTCATGGCGGCTTTATAATAGGCGGCTGCACTTCCGCTCTCATGCAGCTTTTTTACTATCAGGCCGGAAATATAGGTCTTTCCAATGTCTGTTCCTGTTCCGACAACAAACAGTGTCTTACTCATTTCCATACCTCACTTCGTAGCCCAGTTCCTCCAAAAGCTTCATATCCGTCTCTACCGTAATTCCCGCCGTCGTAAGCATATCGCCGGAAATGGCTGCATTTGCCCCGGACTGAAAGCAGCTTTTCCCTTTATCCCCAAGAAGTCCCCGGCCTCCGGCGAGCCGGATAGATGCATCCGGAAGGATAAACCTGTAAACTGCTACAATCCGGCACATATCCTCTGCGGTAAGCTTTCTGTTATGCTCAAAGGGCGTACCCGGAATGGGATTCAGCATATTGACCGGCACACTTTTGATGCCCAACTCCCGTAAGGTAAATGCCATATCAATCCGATCCTCTGCCGTTTCGCCAAGTCCCATAATACCGCCGCTGCACACGGAAAGTCCTGCTGCCTGGGCGGCTCGAATGGCACTGATTTTGTCCTCGAAGGTGTGAGTCGTGCATACATTTGGAAAGTTCCGGCGTGAGGTTTCCAGATTGTTGTGAACTCTTGTCACTCCTGCTTCTTTTAACTTTTTGTATTGTTCTCCGTTAAGGAGGCCGAAAGAAATACATACGCCGATGCCGGTTTCCTTACGGATCTGACGCACAGTGTCACACATCCGGTCCACTTCCTTGTCGGACAGACGCTTTCCGGAGGTTACAATGGAATAGCGCAGTACGCCTTGCTCATCGTTCTTTTTGGCCTGCTCCAGAATTTCTTCGGTGGAAAGCAAGGGGTATTCCTCGGTTCCAGTGTGATTGTGTGCAGATTGGGCGCAAAAGCGGCAGTTTTCCGAGCAGCGGCCGCTTTTTCCATTGATAATTGTACAGATATCAAATCCGTTGGCGCAAAAATGAGCCCGGATTTCATCTGCCTTCTCACACAGCTCTTTAAAAGGCTGACTATAGAGCCAACGGGCTTCTTCTCTGGTGAGCTGTTTTCCCTGTATTACTTCATTTCCTAAGATTTTGATATTCATTTGTTCCTCCATTCCAGTACCGCAATATTTCTTTCACAGACTTTTTGATAAGGATTATAATCTCCCTTCTTTCACCAGCGGAATCAGTCTCTTGCCAAGTATTGCCCCCACAATGCACAAAAAGATATCGCCGGGCACCGCAAGGAGAAAGCAATACAAAAATAAGGGCCATATTCCGATAGGACTGTTCAAGTAAAAATTACTGATTAAATAATAATATACCATGCCAAAAAGATATACGATTCCAAGACCTGCAAAATCAGCTCCCAGCAACAGTTTGCAGCCGGGCCTGTTTGATCGGTTGGCAATGGTTCCTGTGACAAAGGCTCCTACTGCAAATCCGATAATATAGCCAAAACTGGGCTGAAAGATGTATCCAACTCCTCCCCCCTGGGCAAAAACCGGAACTCCTGCCAGGCCAAGCGCTATGTAAATGCATACGGCAAATCCGCCTCTTTTTCCTCCAAGCAGCAGACCGGCTAGCATGGTAAATAAAAACTGCAGGGTAAAGGGGACCACTGGGATGGGGATTTTGATAAAGGCCCCTACGGAAATGAGTGCTACGAACATAGCACTTAGAATCATGTTTTTTGTCTTTTGGTTTCTCAAATTTTGTCCTCCTCTTAGGAAAATCCGAAAGGAATCCGCTATGCAGCAGCCACTTTGTTTTCCTTTGTAATCATCACTTTAGTTTCCAGGACAAAATATAACACGTCTGCATCTAATAGTCAACCATTTTTATTTGTTGGTTAACTATTTTCAAGAAGCATACAATACAGCTAACAGCCTTAACACAATCTCCGTAGGCAAGAGCCGATTCAAAAGCCCCAACAATTGATTGGAAGCTCCCACAATAACATGAGAGGGAAGCTTTCTCTTTCCAAGAAGCCTTACTACCTCCTTGGCCACTCTGTCCGGCTCCATTCCCTTTCGCTCAGATGCCTCCATTTTCCCTACCGAACGGGCAATGCGCCCATGATAAAGCCCATCTCCTGCAAAACACTTTTCCCGATAATCCGTAAACTCCGTTTTCACATCATTGAGCATTACTGTGCAGGTACTCACATGAAAAGGCCGCATCTCAATCCCCAATGCATCGGAAAAGGCGTTGAGCCCCGCTTTGCTGACAGAATAAAAGCTCTGAAAAGGTAATGGAAAAATAGCTCCCAGAGAAGATATAAACAAAATCTTACCCCATCGGGCCGTCCGCATGGAGGGTATCACTGCCTGAGCACACCAGACACTGCCTTTTAAGTTCACCGACAATTGCTTTTCAATCTCTTCCTCCGATGAAAACTCCACCGCACCGGAAATGCCCATTCCTGCATTATTAATCAGAACATGAATTTGCTTCTCCCTCTCCAGGATTCTTTCAAAAGCCTTATCCACGCTCTTCTTGACAGACACGTCACAGGCCACAAAACGAATTCCCATTTTCTTCTCCGGCACCGTTCTGCAAAGGCCATACACCCGGTATCCCTCTTTTATAAGCCTGCATGCTATCTCTCGTCCAATTCCCCGGGAAGCTCCTGTTACAACTGCAACCTTTCTCATCACGCCCTCCCAGCCAGATAATTAATAAACTGCTGAGCCGTCCGGCCGGAAATGCCGCCGTGACTCAGCTCCCACTGATTGGCCTTTGCGCAAAGCTCCTGCTCCGTCAAGGCAATCTCCGGATACCGCTTTGCCAGCTCCATCACAATTTGGAAGTATTCTTTCTGTGAGGGCTTAGAATAATTGATGGTTACGCCAAAGCGTGCCACCAGTGACAGCTTCTCCTGCATGGTGTCTGACCGGTGCATGCCGTTGTCCTGCTCCATGTCACTGCGGTCCCCCCAGGTCTCCCGGATAATATGCCTCCGGTTGGATGTGGCATAGATCAGCACATTATCCGGCTTTGTCTCCATGCCGCCCTCAATGACAGCCTTCAAAAACTTATACTCAATCTCAAACTCCTCAAAGGATAAGTCATCCATATAAATAATAAAGCGATAATTCCGATTCTTAATCCGGGCAATGATAGCGGAAAGATCCTGAAACTGGTGCTTATAAATCTCAATCATCCTAAGCCCCTGATCGTAATACTCATTTAAAATCGCCTTGATGCTGGTAGATTTTCCCGTTCCGCTGTCCCCAAAGAGAAGTACGTTATTGGCAGGCAGACCTTTCACAAATGCCTCCGTATTGTCAATCAGCTTCTGCTTCTGAAGCTCATAGCCCACCAGGTCCTTTAAAAGCACCTGCTCTGTATTGTTAATAGGCAGAAATTCCACTCCCTCCGGAACGCTCTTAATCCGAAATGCCTTATTAAGACCAAACATTCCCACACCATAAGCCTTATAAAAGTCCGTCACAATTCGGAAAATCTCTTCCTCGTCCTTTGCCTGCTCAATCCGGACACTAACCGCCTGCACTTTCTCACTTACATTCTTATTGTACATGCGCTCCTTTTTTCCGATAGCCTTATAATTGCATACGGTAGAAAAGCAGTCGATGCCAAGTTCTTTCTCTATGGGTCCGAAGTCAAAATCAAAAAGGTCCTTAAAGATCCGGAAATCCCCTTTTGCAAAGTGATTCACGCTCCCGTCATTGGCTCCCACTTTCTCACTAGTCATACTAAAAGAATTCTCATTGGTCAGCAAAATAAAGGTGAGATAATTGTGCCAAAGATTTTTATCAAATCCGTACATAGTGGACACATCTAAAAGCGCCTTGATCTGCTCATAGATACGGGTGGTAAGCTCCGCCCCCGTACACTCTTTCTTATCCCAATCCTCAAAAATACCTGACAGCTTCCGCAGGATACTGTCCTCTCCCAAGTCTCTATATAATACCAGCTTTGCTATTTCCTGATACATCGATAACACTCCTCTTCCTTTCGGCTTTTTTCCTATCATACCACGACAAAAAAATCGGAGCAAGCGATCGTAAACACTCTCTTTTTACAAAAACGGCACCATATAAATCGGTAGACAAAAAATATCTTTATCTTTTCTGACATCCTTTGTATAAATCAAATACCTATTTAATATCCGTGAAGAAAATTTGTTCTGAAACGCATCTAATGAGGCATGTGATTTGTAACCGGAGGATTTCACTTCTAATGGACAGATTTTATTTTTCCTTGCCAGCAAAAAATCTATCTCATAATTATGATTTGATGTTTCCTTTGGAAATGTATAATAGAACAATTCATTTCCTGCCGTTTTCAGCATCTGAGCAACCATATTTTCATATAAATAGCCCAGATCCGTACCCAGTTTATGATTTAAAAGTTTTTCATATATTTCATTTTCCGTGAAATCCCTATCCTTAAATGCCAGAGTTGCAAATAACCCCGTATCACACAAAAATAGTTTGTACCTGCGGGGATCTTTATGAAGAGACATTCCGGCGCCGGGATCATCTGCATGATAGGAAATATACACTGTCATCGAGTCCTGCATATCTGCAAGTATTTCCCTCACACGTTCCTCTTTCTCTCCTGCTATCACACTGGATACCTGATAACGGGATGCATTTTTGTTCAGTTCAGCAGGAATTGCATCAAACAGCATTCCTGCTCTCCCTGAAGAATCAATCTTCCTAAAATCATCTTCATATAATTCCAAAATATTTCTTTTTACCTGATCAACAATATTTAAGTTATTTGTCTCTATATAGGTATCCACTGCCTGGGGCATACCGCCCACAAGCATATACAATCGAAAGTCCCGAAGCAGCCGCCTGTTTATATCGTCCCCAAGAGGCTGCATTTTCTTATAGGTGTTCAAAAGCAGCGGTAATGTGACCGTATCCCCCAACGCCCATCGAAATTCCTCATAATCCAATGGAAACAATTGCAGCCTTGTTTCCTCACTGGGAATCACAATATCCTTTATATTTTTCTTAATTGACAGCAAAGAGCCTGTTTCAATATAATCGTATCGATGGTCCTTTACCAGATGCTTAATCGCCTGCCTTGCCATTGGCTGCATCTGTACCTCATCAAAAATAATTACAGACTTTCTCTCAACCAGATTTACATGATAAATCATTTGTAAACGCAGGAAAAGATAGTTTAAATCCGATAGGTCAGAAAATAATGTATTGACTTCTTTTGAAGCAATGGAAAAATCGATCAGTATATAGCTTTCATATTCGTTTTTTGCAAATTCTTCTACCAGGGTTGATTTTCCAACCCGCCGTGCGCCTTTAATTAGAAGAGCCGTCTTTCCATCAAATTCTCTTTTCCATTCCAACATTTTATTGTAAAGTTTCCTTTTAAATATCATGATAAACTATTTGCTCCTTTCCATGCTAAAAACAAGCATTTGCCGAAAATCCCGTTTTTTATATTCAATTATATGCCGAAAATCCCTTAATTTATTTACTATTATATGCCGAAAATCCCGAATTTACAATTATAAAAATACATAAGTTGATTAGTCCTCTTTTTAAATTAACGATATAAATAATAAAACAGCCATTAAGATATCCCAAAACCATCCCCCGTATTCTTAAGAAATTCTGAATATTCCCTTTCCCCCTTGACATTTCCCTCAACAAGCACTATTGTATTATTAAAGTAATACAGTGATACAAATCAATTTCCCTGCATTACGTACTGCGCCCTCCTGACCGGAGGGGGCGGGGGAGCGGTAAAAGCTGCTATCCATTTTACCCCCCCCCTAGAAAAAAATGGAAGTTTTCCAAAGAACATGGACAGATCAAGGAAAGGAGTGACTATATGGCATGGATTCTTGATGATTCCCGTCCTATCTATTTACAGATTGTGGACGTCATCAAAACCAACATCATCGCCGGCGCATACCAACCGGGCGACAAGCTTCCTTCTGTGCGGGAGTTGGCAATGGAGGCATCCGTGAATCCCAACACCATGCAGAAAGCACTGACGGAACTGGAGCGCAGCGGTCTTGTCTACACACAGAGAACTAGCGGCAGATTTATCACGGAGGATACGGCAAAAATGACAGAAATCAAAGAACAGCTTGCAAAGGAACAGATTAGGCTTTTCCTCAAAAACATGGAACAACTGGGATTTAAAAAGGAAGACATCAAACGGCTTCTGGAACTGGAGTTAAAGGGGGGACAGTAATGGAACAATTACTAAGCTGCCAGAACCTGACCAAGCGCTATGGCTATAAGACGGCTTTGGACAGTATTAATTTAACTATTGAGCGGGGACGCATCATCGGGCTTCTCGGTCCCAATGGCAGTGGGAAAACCACATTAATCAAGCTTATCAACGGACTTCTGGCTCCTACGGATGGCTTGCTTCTTATCAATGGCGCCGTTCCCGGACCGGAGACCAAAAAAGTGGTTTCCTATCTGCCGGAGCGGACTTACTTTAACAGCTGGATGAAAGTTACGGATATTTTGGACTTTTTCTGTGATTTTTACACCGACTTTGATCGGAATCGGGCTATGGAAATGCTTCACCGGCTGAATATTGACGAGAAGGATCGGCTGAGTTCCATGTCCAAAGGTACCAAGGAAAAGGTGCAGCTCATTATGGTTATGAGCCGGGATGCGGATCTCTACTGTCTGGATGAGCCCATCGGAGGTGTAGATCCGGCAGCCAGAGACTACATTCTGCAGACCATTATCACCAATTACAACGAGCGGGCGTCCGTACTCATTTCCACTCATCTCATTTCTGATATAGAAAATGTGCTGGATGATGTAATCTTTATTCAGAATGGGCACATCCGCCTGACCACATCTGTGGATGAAATCAGAGAGCAGGAGGGCAAGTCCGTAGACGCACTCTTCCGGGAGGTGTTCAGATGTTAGGAAAATTAATCAAACATGAATTTAAAGCCGTAAACCGGCTGATGCTTCCCTTGCATTTAGGGTTGATTGCCGTCACCATTATCGGACGCTTTTACGTTCAGTTTGTAATGAACCGGGAGCATGTGAACTATAGTAATTATTCCCTGCGTATGTGGGAAAATCTTATTGATGTAATGCTTATTTCCGCTTACGTCATTGCACTGATTGCCATTTTCATAATCACCTGGCTGTATCTGGATATTCTACGGTTCCGCAAAAATCTCTTTACGGATGAGGGATATCTCATGCACACCCTTCCGGCCTCTGCTGCGGAGCACATCTTTACCAAGCTTATAGTGTCTACCGTATGGCAGATTGCGGACGGGCTTCTCATCAGCCTTTCGGTCTTTGCCATGGTGCTGAATAAGAGTATTATTGAAGAGTTCAGCTATTTCTGGAATAGTCTGTGGTCCTCCTTTCCTCAGATCTTCGGAGTGCCGACCAGTATAGGTATTCCTATGTTCATTCTTACCGCACTGGTGGATACCATTACCGGAACACTGATTATCTATATGTGCATTGCCATCGGCCACAGCTTTAACGACCATAAGATACTTGCATCCATTGGAATTTATATGGGCTATAAATTTGTTGCCAATCTGATTTCCTCCATAGTTGTCGCCTTGACGGGCATCGGCAATTTTGGAAATGTGAATGTAACCAACATTTTCTTTGGAGTGGGAGTCTACAGTTCCGGTTTGAATGAAGCAGCCTATTTCTGGCTCAATATAGGATTTTCCCTTGTGTTCTCACTGGTATTGGGCATAGGCGCCTTTATCCTGACGAATCATTTTATGACAAAGCAGCTGAATCTGGAATAGAGTGTTTCTTGGATTAAAAACTGCTGCTTCACAAATAATCAATTATAAAAGGACTGTTTTAAGAATTCCGTGTTCTATCCACACTTCTTAAAGCAGTCCCTTTTTCATTTTTGTCTTGATTCTCTACATATCCAAAAGCCTCACTGCCGCATCCGGCGCATCCTCCGCCGTAGTATAAATATCACAGCTTCCCTCACTTACCTCCTGCTCAAAAGCGCAGATACGGATTCCCAGAGATCTCGCCGCCGCCAATACGGGCTCCAAAGCTTCCCTGTGATTGGCATGGATAGCTATGACATCTACATCTTCTGCCACCAGTTCATTGACAAGCAGCATCTGGTATTCAATGGGATTCACGTCACAGAGTACAAAATTTCCCGTCTCCTGTCTGGCTTCCAGGGCCTCTTCCTCCGTTACATCCGGAATCTTTACCAAAAGCCTTGCTCCCTGCCCGTCTGCCTTTTCACGAAAACTTTTTATCAAGTTGCTGTTCTCATTTGCATCTTTACTGGTAAGAATCAGCGCTAATGCAGGTGTGTCCTCTGCAACGCCTTCCGCCCTCTCCGCCCTCATTATAAGTGTCTCCTCCTGCTCCTTCTGCCTGCCGCAGGCTCCCAAAGCAAGAAAAGCAAGAAATAGAAATAAATTACCCTTTTTCCGCCATATCCGATTCCGCCTCTTCATTATACCTCCGTTTTTAAGTTGCTACGCAACAGTACTAAAGCGAATAGCAAACAGCCAGCTTTCCTCCTTGCCGCCCATAGGCCACTCCTCTAAAAGCTTCAAACTCCCATGGTTCATCATCTGCCTGTTTACAAAGGCACGATCATGGCTATATAGGAGCACAAAACCGCCTGGCCTAAGCAGCTCCCCCACCCGGTCAAAAAACTTTCCATAAAGAAATTCCAAAGTATGTCCATTTAAATTTTTTCCCTTGGCAGGAAAATTGGTCACAATTTCATCAAAAAGATATTCATGGGTAAAATCCTGAAAATCCCGGTGGATGTAATGCGCCGTCATTCGGGCAATCTCCGTATTCTCTCTGGCCCCTGCAATGGCCGGTTCATATATGTCAACACCATAAAGAGTATCTGCATGAACCCGGTAATTGCGTTCCACAAGCATAGTCCCCACACCACAGAAGGGATCCAGAACCCGGGCATTCTCTTTCAGGTAATCAGCTGCAAGCTCCATACACAGGGCTGCCCTCTCGGGCCTTATAGAAGCTGACACCGCATTTTTCCGATAAGCAAAGCGCCGGTCCGGCAGGGTATACAGCTTAAGCAGCGGATAAAATCCGCCCTTCTTCGTCTCCACCAGACGAAGTTCCGCCTCATAATTAGAAGTAGAATTTATCAGTCTTCCTCCTGTCAGAATCTCCAGCCTGGCTGCCAGCTTCTTGGTGAAGCTGCTGCGCTGCTCCAAGGTCATGCGGCCCTTGCACTCAATCCGAAAGTAAAAAGCTCCTTCCCCATGATGCAGTTCCTTTAATAAACTGAGAAGATTGGAGGATGCAAGCTGTTCTGCCGCCGTATCTGCCTTCAGCTCTCCTGCTATATTCAAACAGAATAAAAGCTCCCGAAAAGTCCTGATTTTCAGCAAATTCTCCAAATTCCCTCCCAGTACTTTTACTCCTGCCTTTATTAGAACCGTCTGCCCCTCAGTAATATTCTTAAGTGTCACCTGACGATAATCCGGATGCGTAATGAGGATTACATCCGAAGGTTCGGAAAAGCCCATAAACTTATGTCCTTTTGCCTTCTCATAGAAAGACAGCAGCGTATTCAGGGCCCGCAGTTCCTCCTGCTGATGCTTCTGTGTTTCTATGGTTGGTATCTCATCCAGAAGTTCCTTCCTTCGGCTTTTAAGCTCTTTTATACAGCCGGAACAGTCACAGCCCGCCAGTGCCTCCGGATATGCGCTTTTCACAAAACGCTTTTCTTCCATACGGTAAGCCTTTAAAATAGCCTCTCTGCATTCTTCCGTTCCCACATTTCCCAACACCAGGGCCGCATTTTTCCGAATTTTCGGATCTGCTTCATCCAGCAGCGATAATAGTACCTTAGGTTCTTCCAAAAACAGCTTCCTCAGCTCTCGTCTTCCCTCCGGCCTTTTTAATTCCTCTTTGACAGAAATAAGATTTTTGCGAATCTCATGCCCTTGTTTGATATATCCAAATTGTTCCCTCAAATTACTGTTTCCTTTCTTTAATTTGCCCATATTTTTGGGCATAAAGGGATACCCGTAGGGTGTTTCCTTAGATTTGTCCGTATTTTTTTGGGCATAAAGGGATACCCTAAAGTGTTTCCCGATTACTAAAAAAGATTTTAATACTCTGCAATCCGTAGATTTAATAGATAACGGCACAACCTGTGCTCCTGATAGGCAAAGCTCCGTTCCTGATAAAAACCCAGCTTTTCAATCAAATACCGAGAGTTTTTGTTATCTTTGTCTATATAAGCACTTACCTGCCTGAAATCCAGGATCTGCTTTCCATAAGCCAGAACCGCACGGCAGGCTTCCTCCCCGTAACCCCGCCTCCGGTACTTTTTTCCAATAAGATAACCCATATCAATCTCCGAAAAATTCAGATAGTCTGCAATGCCAAAGCCGGCACGCCCAATCATCTTGCAGCTTTTCTTTTCGATAACCACCCACATGCCGAACTGGTACAGACCATACATATAGGCAATGTATGCCCTTATTTTTTCCTCTTCTTCCTGTCTGTCAAGGGACAACTCCGGAGACAGGGAGATAGACGGCTCTTCTCTATAGAGGGCATTGATTCCATCCAGATCCGAAAGAGTCATCTCCCGAATCAGAAGCCTGTCCGTTTCCGCAATCTGAACGGGAAGGCCCTGAGCCCGGGTATGGATATTCTCAAGAAAGATCCGATCTATCTCCTGAAAGCCTTCTATAAGGATTCTGCACCCGGAAAGCTGCTCCTGGGGAAGCTCCGGATTCAAGTATCCTACACAGAAAAGTCCCAGGTCAAGAGCCATCTGCTCTTCTCTGTCCCTCTCCACCAGACACAGAACCTCATTCCTGTCCGCTTTCAGAGCATCAATTGCCTGAAGCAAATCTGCCTGTTCCCGGTGTTCCGCCACCCTCCAGGCAAGCCCCTCTTTTGTAAGCGTCTTCTGAAGCTGTTCCGTTCCGGAAGCCGCAATCACAATCCCTTTCAGCATTTTTCAAAAACTCCTTTACGAATCTTCCCTTTTCATTTAAAATAATACCCGGCGGCATTTTGCCCCTATTATGATGGAATAGAAAAAGGAGAATAACATCCATGGCACAAAATCCAATTATCACCTTTGAAATGGAAAACGGAGGCGTCTACAAAGCCGAGCTTTACCCTGACATCGCCCCAAATACGGTCAGCAATTTTTTAAGTCTCGTAAACAAAGGCTTTTACAATGGTCTAATCTTTCACCGAGTCATTGAAGGCTTTATGATCCAGGGCGGATGCCCGGATGGAAACGGTATGGGCGATCCCGGCTACTCTATCAAGGGTGAATTTTCACAAAACGGTTTTTCCAATCAACTTAAGCATACACCAGGAGTACTCTCCATGGCAAGATCCATGCATCCGGATTCCGCAGGCTCCCAATTTTTTATTATGCACAAGGCAAGCCCCCACTTAGACGGTGCCTATGCTGCCTTTGGGAAGGTCATTGAAGGCATGGACATTGTCAATGAGATTGCCGAAACTCCCACCGATTACGGTGATCGCCCCATGACACCCCAGGTAATAAAATCCGTCACTGCTGAAACCTTTGGCATAGACTATCCGGAGCCGGAAACCCTGTAAAATTCTTTCGCAGCAGGCAGAGGAAAACTCTATTCTATACGGAGCAATTCAATAGCTGAATCAGACTTCTTCCGTACCTGCTGCAAAACCCTTTATTTTCTGAAAATATTTCCGAATCTCTCTCTCATACCCGTTGTCTGACGGCTCATAGAATATCTCCCCTTCAATCTCTGACGGAAGATATTGCTGCTCCACATAATGATTGGGATAATCGTGGGCATATTTATACCCAATACCATGTCCCAGCTTCCTTGCACCCGGATAATGTGCATCCTGCAGATGAGGCGGAACGCTGGTTCTTAACGTCTTCACAGACTCCATTGCCTTTCCAATGGCATTGACAGCAGAATTACTCTTGGGCGCACATGCTACATAAGCGGCTGCCTGAGCCAGAATGATCTGTGCCTCCGGGAATCCAATGCGCTCTACAGCCTGGGCCGCAGACACAGCCACAGTGAGGGCCATAGGGTCCGCATTGCCTACGTCCTCGGAGGCGCAAATCATAATCCTTCTTGCAATAAAACGCTCATCCTCCCCTGCGTAAATCATTTTCGCCAGATAGTAAACAGCTGCATCCGGAGCCGAGCCCCTCATGCTTTTAATAAAGGCGGAAATCGTATCATAATGGTTATCCCCTGTCTTGTCATACCGAACTGCTCGTTTCTGAATGCACTCCGAAACCACATCCAGGGTCAGATGAATCTTTCCATCGCTCCCCTTCTCTGTGGTCAATACGCCAAGCTCCACGGCATTGAGGGCCGCCCTTGCATCTCCCCCTGAAATATCCGCCAGAAAATCAGATGCATCCTCCGTGATCTCCGCTCCATAAGCGCCCATGCCCCGTTCCGTATCATAAACGGCACGGTGAATTAATTCCTTCACATCCTTTGCTTCCAGAGCCTTCAGCTCAAAAACTACCGACCGGGATATCAAAGCCCCATTTACCTCAAAATAAGGATTTTCTGTGGTAGCTCCTATGAGAATCAGGGTGCCGTCCTCCACAAAGGGGAGAAGATAATCCTGCTGACCTTTATTAAAGCGGTGAATCTCATCCACAAACAGGATTGTTTTTCTTCCATACATTCCCAGATTATCCTTTGCCTGAGAAACCACCGCCTCCATATCCTTTTTTCCTGCCACCGTAGCATTGAGCTGGGTAAAGCTGGCTTTCGTGGTATTGGCAATTACCCGGGCAATGGTAGTCTTCCCCGTTCCCGGCGGCCCATAAAAAATCAGGGAGCTCAGCTTGTCTGCTTTGATGGCACGATAAAGCAGTTTATCCTTTCCCAAAATATGCTGCTGTCCTACTATCTCATCTAAGGTCTTAGGCCGCAGCCGGGAAGCCAGAGGAGCTTCCTGCTCCAGAGTATTTTGCCTCATATAATCAAACAAATCCATAGTATTATTATTCCTCCATGCCGGACCATGGCAGACTATCCTTCTATTCTCTGCCCGTTCCCTTATGCCAGGCCCCCATATCACTCTAAAATCAATTCATCGGCAGTCACAAACTCGTATCCCTCCGCCTGCAGAAGATCTATGATACGCAAGGCAGCCTTCACCGTACTATCGTAAGAATCATGCATTAAAATAATATCATTTTCTTCTATATCCGTCACTACTTTTTGAACAATTTGATCCACATTTCGTGTTGTCCAATCCAACGTATCAACAGACCAGAAAATGGGAAGCATTGTGACCTCGCATTCCAGCTCCTTATCCCAATTGCCAAAGGGAGGGCGAATATATTCCACCGGCTGTCCGGTAATGGCCGTAATTTTTTCACTGGTATCCAGAATTTCACGGCAAGCCTCCTCATCCTCCAGTCTGGTAATATCTACATGGTAATAAGTATGATTTCCAATCAGATGGCCTTCCTCTGCCATCCGCTTGATAATTTCTTCACGCCCCTCTATATTCTGTCCTAAAAGGAAAAAAGTCGCCTTTACATTTCTCTCTGCCAAACCGTCAAGCAGCTCTTCCGTATAATAGGGGTGAGGGCCGTCATCAAAGGTCAGAGCAATTTTTTTCGTTTCTCTTTTTTGAGTCTGTTTTCCAGCGTCCTGCAGGGATTGCCCTTTCTCACCAGGAGCCTCCCCCATAACCATTGCACGTTGGCCTTCCCTCTCCGCTTGCCTGTCCCTTATACCTGCAGCTGCGCCTACCGCCATAAGCCCAATCACCCCAACCAGAAGTCCTCGTTTCCATGCCGGAATTCCGGCTGTCCTCCCTTTCTTCACTCTATATGCTCCAAACATTCTTTTTCATTATCATATATATGCAAAAAGAAATTATTACAGAAGATATGGCTGTGGGGAAATAAGCCATCCGGTTATAGAAAAACCGATGGTTTATTTCCCCACAGCTCTCTCTTTCGTACAAAAGTTCCCTTTTCCGTATCGCAATCCCACATGCATCAGGATTCCTTTTCATTATCCCCTTTCTTTTCTTCTATGGAAGGATTCCCTTCCTCAAAGACCTTTGAAGCATCCTCATCCTCTTCTGTCCCCTCAAACTCCGGACGGAACTTCCGCTTCATCTGCACTGTCACAATATAAATCACCAGCGGCAGGATACTTCCGCCGGCGTTCTCTTCTGCTCCCATACCCAGAATCCAATACAGCACGGCACCTGCTCCCACAACATCCAATGCCAGAATCTTCAGGAACCCGCTTCGCTGCCCAACTGTCATGTTTTCAAATATCCCTAACAAACGGGGCTCTATAAAATCATTCATTACCACATAAGCGATCACAAAAATCATCAGCAGCACTTCAAAAACAACAACATTCATATTCTTGGTAACTAATGCGTAAGCCACATAGAGGATAATCACTGCGGTAATTGCAATAATAACTCTCGTTGTCAGCCTCCCTGCCTCTTTTCTTTTTTCCGGATCGATCACTCGTTTTTCCATTTGTTTCTCCTATTCCAATTTTTATTCCGGCTCCGCAGTATCTAAACAGCCTGTCTATTGTGCAGAATCATTTTATATACTGCCGTTTTTTATTTTTTAAGTGTAACAGAAATAAGTTGTACTTGCAAGTTTTCCCTTTTTGTTGTTAAATAAAAAATGAAAAACCGTAAAGTTAATTATTCAAACAGGAGTTGGTTTCATGATTCCCAAAGACCCATTCATGCTTTTGAGCTGGATCAATATGCAGCTTCGGGATTACTACCCGAACCTGGATGAGCTGTGCAGCAGCCTTGATTTGGATCGAAAGTCCCTGGAAATCACCTTGGGCGGAATTGATTTTCAATACGATCCCAAAAGCAACAGCTTTCTATAAGATCCTCAAAAAAACAGCAGCCGGATGTCTCCGACTGCCATTTTTATCTTCTTTATCATTTGCTTTATTTCTTCGCAATATACTTCCGAATATCCAGAGAAATAGCAATAAAGATAACAATACCAATTGCAATCCACTGTGCATTCGCATCCATTCCAAGGTACTGCAGAGCCAGCTTCAACAGCTCAAATACGGTAACTCCGACAATCGCCGAGGTAACACGTCCGCGTCCTCCGGTAACGGATACACCGCCGATGGTACATGCCGCAATCGCCTCCATCTCATAGCCCAGACCTAAGTTTACGGAAGCTCCGCCGGCCTTTGCGCCAAGCATAAAGCCCGCCAGTCCGTACATAGCCGCCGCCTTCATGTAGATAAGAATCAGCGTAGTCTTCACCGGAACACCGGCCACCTCTGCCGCCTGGGGATTGCCGCCTACCGCATACATATATTTTCCATGACGAGTCATATTGAAAATAAACCAGGTAATAGCCGCCACAATAATCGCAATCCAGATCAGATAGCTTATCCCTAAGAACTTGCCGCTTGCCACATTGGTATAATTACTTACATAACCGCCCAGAGGAGTTGCATTTGTAAAGATCATATTGATACCATACACAATCTCCATCATTGCCAGTGTCGCAATAAAGGGAGGCACGCTTAAGTATGCAATAAAGAAACCGGTAACCGAACCGAATGCCGCACAAATCAGCATAACAATCACCGCTACCAAAAATACGTTCATCGGCTCCATATTGGGGAAGAACTTCTGTGAGTAGTCCATACGCTGCAGAAGCACGCCCGAGATACAGGCTCCGAAACCAATCATACGTCCGGCTGACAGGTCACAGCCTGCGGTAATAACACAGCCTGCGATTCCAAGAGCAATCACCAGACGGGAACTCATATTTACCAACAGATTCAGAAGGTTATTGCTTGTAAAGAAATTATCGGTCGTAAATCCCGTATAAATTACCAGGATAAACATAACGATAATAACACCGTTATTAATCAAAAAATCTGTTATTTGTTTTTTGTTCGTTTTTTCCATTCTATCCATCCTCCTTCGCCATCAGAACTTGGTCGCGTAGCCCATAACACTTTCCTGGTTCATCTCAGCTTCTTCCGTAATCTCACCGGTAATCTTTCCATTACACATGACATAAACTCTGTCTGACATTCCCAAAAGCTCCGCCATCTCAGAGGAAATCATAATAATGGCCTTCCCCTGCTTTGCCAGCTCATTCATAATCTCGTAGATCTCATGCTTGGCGCCCACGTCGATACCTCTGGTGGGTTCATCCATGATAAGTACGTCCGGATCATTTGCAAGCCAGCGGGAAACGATAACCTTCTGCTGATTACCTCCGGAAAGATTTGCAATATGTTCCTTCATGCTTGGCGTCTTAATCCGCAGCTTTTGGATGTTCTCATCCACAATTCCGTCAATCTTCTTGTGATCCAGAACAAATCCGGCCTTCAGATGCTTATTGTAAATGGATACGCCTACGTTATCCTTGATGGACAGACAGCCGAAGATACCGTTGCCCCGGCGGTCCTCCGTAATCAGACCGATTCCGGCTTTCATGGCATCCTTGGGATGTTTGATCTTTACCGGCTTGCCGTTTATCAGGATCTCTCCCGTCTCCACGCCGCGGATACCGAAGATTCCCTCCATCAGCTCCGTTCTCTGTGCGCCTACCAGACCGCCGAAGCCCAGAATCTCGCCTTTGCGGAGGGTAAAATTAATATGCTGGAAGGATTTTGCATGGATGGAGCAAAGATCCTTTACCTCCATAATCACCTCGCCCAGCTCATTTTCCCGGGGCGGGTATACATTCGTCAGCTCACGTCCTACCATCTTGGCGATAATATCGTCCGTGGTCATATCTTCCGCCCGCCAGGTTCCCACGTATGTACCGTCACGCATAATGGTGATATCGTCGGCAATCCGCTTAATCTCATCCATCTTGTGAGAAATATAAACCATCGTTACGCCCTTATCCCGAAGATCATTCATGATCCGGAAAAGAGCCTCCACCTCATTGTCCGACAGGGATGAGGTCGGCTCGTCAAAGATAACGACTTTTGCCTGCTGGGATACGGCCTTGGCAATCTCCACGGACTGCATCTGTCCAACGGACAGGGTGCCGAGAAGGGCCTTGGGATCAAAGTCCATCTTTACTTCCTGCAGCCATTTTTCCGTTTCCGCATACATGGCTTTGTGGTCAATCACCTGTAAGGGACCGTATTTCTTTACCGGGAATCTTCCCAGATACAAATTCTCCCCCACACTTCTGGCCGGTACGGGCTGCAGCTCCTGATGCACCATAGCAATGCCGTACTTCATGGCTTCATCGGGGTTTCCAATCTCAATCTTCTGTCCGTCGAGAATGACCTCTCCTGCGTCCATCTTGTAGATACCGAACAGACACTTCATCAGTGTGGACTTTCCGGCGCCGTTTTCCCCCATCAGTGCATGTACGGTACCGGGACGGAGCGACAACTGTACATTATCCAGTGCCTTGACACCCGGAAATGACTTGCAGACGCCTTTCAGCTCCAGTTTATACTCTGCCATTTTGCTCCTCCTTCTCTTTTTTTATATTATACAGATGGCAATCTGTCATTTTTCGTAACAACCGAACGGCAAAAAACAGACATCATATCCATATCTTTTCATTCATATTTCCATTCATTATGAAAAGTGCAGGTGCCGTAATTCCAACACCTGCACCAAATTCATTCCTGCAGTTTCTTAATCAGACGTTTTTATTTTACGCTGTCAAGTACTTCCTGTGCATTCTCAGTTGTAACCTTTACATAATCACAGCCGATGTAGTGCTCGTTTCCGGCACCGGTCAGATAGTTTACTGCTGCGTCTGCTGCGCTGTGTGACTGAGAAATATGGTCATTGAATACGGTACCTGTCATGGTTCCGTTGATTACGTTCTCAAGAGCCTCGGACAGAGCGTCAACACCTACCAGGAAGATATCCTCGCCCACCTTGCGGCCTGCGGTATCAATTGCCTGAAGTGCGCCAAGTGCCATAGCGTCATTGTTGCAGAATACAACCTCGATCTTCTCGCCATGCTGGCCAAGTGCATTGGATACAAGCTCCTGTGCCTTTACCTGATCCCAGTTACCAACCTGATCGTCAAGCTGCTCTACTTCCCAGCCTGCATCTGTCAGAGCCTTAACGGAGAACTCGGTACGATACTTTGCATCAACGTTCTCGGGGTCACCCTCGATCATGATGTACTGAACCTTGCCGTCACCGTTTAAGTCAACCTTCTCCAGACCCAGGTCAACGATCATCTCGCCCTGCATGGTTCCGGACTGACGTGCGTCACATCCAACATAGGTTACATCCCAGTTGTTGTCCGCCCATCTCTGCTCCTCGGACTCGTCCGGCTCACGGTTGATGTATACAAGCGGGATTCCGGCGCCTACTACCTTGTCGGTAATGGTCTCTGCGGAAGATGAGTTTACAGGGTTGATAATCAGAACGTCAACCTTGTCATTGATGAAAGCATCAATCTGGTTGCTCTGTGTACCCTGGTCATTCTGACCGTCCTGGATGGTGATGTTCTCTTTTGCAAAGCCTAAGCTAATCAGATAGTTCTCAAGCTCCGTACGGAACAGTGTCATAAAGTTATCGGAGAACTGATAGATACATACGCCTACCTTCTTGTCTGCGAAATCTCCGCTTGCTGCAGGTGCATCAGACTCTGCCGGCTCCTCCGCATCCGCATCTGCAGGTTCCTCGGTCTCGGCCGGTGCTTCGGTCTCAGCAGGCGCTTCTGCCGGCGCTTCCTTAGAACCGCAGCCTGCCAGTAAGGTTGCTACCATTGCTACGCTTAACAATGCAGCTAAAACTTTCTTTTTCATAATGAAAAATCCTCCCTGTTTATTTTTTACAAGCTCATTGATTTGCTTGCGTTTATAAGTATACCACAAACAAGAAGGATTTCCATTAAAAATTTTATTCTTTTTGTACAAATTTTTACTAACTTCCCGTCAATCAAATGAAAATAATACTTTCTGGCAGTCTTCCTCAAACATATTTTCTCTGGTAATAGCTGTCGTTGCCGTGTCCACCTGTGAGTCCTCTATGGGAATCTCATTGATAAGGTTATATGCACATTCCACCCCAAGATACCCCATGGCATAGGGATTCTGAACAATCAAAGCATCTACCTCTCCGGTCTCCAGCATTCCCACACAGACCACATTGCTGTCGAAAGCTACCACAGAGGTTTCCTCCGCCAGCCCCAGGTCACGGATAGCATAGCTTACCCCCAGACTTGTCCATTCGTTAAATGTTGCAATCACATTGATCTCCGGATGTTCCTTAAGCATCCGAACCGTTCCTTCCATAGAATCCTCTATAGTAGAAATTACGTTAATGGCCTCTACAATCCGGACACGCTCGTCCTCCATAAGTTCTTCCCGAAGGCCTTCTTCCCTTTGCTGTCCGTTGGCGGAATTTTTGTCAAAATTTACGATTCCTACATTCAGCTCTTCTGCTTCCTCGGAAAGAACAGCCTTACCTGCCATCCGTCCTGCCTGATAATTGTCCGTACTGATTCGGCAGCTGACCTGATCGCTGTTTACATCGCTGTCAATAACAACGATTTTCACCCCTTCCTGAACCGCTGCATTGATAGCTTCTGCGTTCGCCTGGTAGTCTACTGCGGAAAATACAATCACCTCCGCTCCATTTTCTACTGCCCTCCGAATCATCTCATTCTGGGTCTGATAGTCTTCTTCATTTTCCGGTCCTTCTACAGTCAGCGTCAGATTATATTCCGTACCTGCCGCATTTGCTCCTGCAAATACGGATTTCCAGAAAGCAGAAGTGGTAGACTTGGCAATCACTGCCACATAATGGCGGTTTGTCTCTCCCCGCTCAATTTCAAATACATTCAGATTACCGATGATGTAGCGTATCCCAATGACATAGCTTGCCGCCAGAACCAATGCTCCAAGAAGTATCAGCCACAGATTCAGATGTTTCCCCGCAGCTCTGTTTTTCTTCATATTCTTTCTCCTTTTTTAAGTTGCTGCGCAACAGTACGAAAGTGTTAAGTCGCTTCCCTGCAATGTCTCCTTGCCGATGCTTCGCATTTACCTTGTTATTCCAGTTCCGTAAGCTTTGGGATTCGAATTTCCACACAGGTGCCTTCGTCCAGCTCACTCGTTATATGAAGCCCGTATTCCTCGCCAAAATAAATACGGATTCTATCGTTGACATTTTTGATGCCGATTCCGGTGCGTTCACCTGCTTCACGGTGAAGAATCTCTTTGCACTGTTCTTCCGACATGCCCACGCCATTGTCTGTCACAGTCATCCGAATGGCCGTTTCTTCCTCCTCTATGCGTATTTGTATGCAGCCTTCCTCCACCATCCGGTCAATTCCATGATAAATGGCATTCTCTATAATCGGCTGCAGGGTAATCTTATTGCACAGATAAGAAAGACAGCTTTCCTCCACATCAAACTCATAAGTGAACTGGTTCTTATAGCGGTAATTCTGTATCTTCAGATAGCTCTTTGCATGCTCTACCTCCCGTTCCAAAGTAATCAGCTCATGTCCCCGGCTGATACTGATACGAAAAAGCCTTGCCAGGGCATTTACCATCTCCACCGCTTCTTTTGTGCGGTCTTCCTCACACATCCATGCGATTGAATCCAGGGTATTATAGAGGAAATGAGGATTGATCTGTGCCTGAAGGGCATTAAGCTCTGTCTTTCTTAAGGTAATTTCCTCCTGGCGCACCTGCTCCATCAGCTCCTGAATCCGCACTACCATATGCCCAAAGGAATCCGACAGGGCGGAAATCTCACTGGCACCCCGAACCGTTACAAACTGGAAGTTCTCCGCCTCCTGCTCAAATGCCTCCATCGCTCCCGTAAGCCGCTTGGCAGGCATGGCAAACAGCCTGGAAAAGAGAATTCCCACAAGAACTGCCGTCACCAAAACAAGGAGAAGCAAGATCACACAGATGCGGACCATCCCTTCCACCCTGCCTGTAATAAGCTCGTCCACATAGCTTACACCTACCACACGCCAGTTACAGTTTTCCAGCGTGTGAATGGTATAGATCACGTTGGAGCGTGTATGGGAACCATCGGGAAGGCTCTTAAGTTCTCCTGTCATCTCTTCCTTAAGCCCGGAATAAATAAGCTGCTGCTGCGGATGATAGATCAGATTCCCTTCCGTATCCTGAATAAAGCAATAGCCATGCTGACCGATTCCCACATCATCCACATAGCTGGCAATGTTGGAAAAGCGGATGTCCATAAAGACCTGCAGTTCCTCTCCCCCTCCGTCCTTCATATTCTGACAGATAGTAACTACCCAGGGGTAATATTCTTCAAAGAGGGTTTCCACATGGGGCTTGGATATGCGAAGTCCTTTCCCCTCCGGTTCTTCCATATAAGAAAGATTCTGCAGAATTGAGCTTTTTCTTTTCAATCCATTTGACCAGCAGTTCAAAAGCTCCCCTTCCGTGCGATAGGTCGTAACTGCCACTACATCGGGGCGTATCTCCATAAAACTTTGGAAGAACTCATCCCGTTCTTCCTCCGGCTTTCCCATATGAGCGGAAATCAGCCGCATAGAATCTGCCATTCCTGCCGTATAATCTTCTACCATGTTCATCACCTGAACCACTGCCTGTTCACTGGTAATGGCCGCATTCTGCTCCATGGAGCTTTGATAAAAATCTATAAAAAAGATTAATACCGATCCCAATACCGTTAGTACCAGTCCAATAACCACACAGGTCATCATCACAGACAGGGAAATCCGGCTCTCCGGTCTATCCTTCTTCATGCTTTCCTCTTTCTAACGCAAATACTTCCCCTTGAATGCTCACCTTATTATTCGAGCAGATCCGAAAGTTTACTTTCAAACTTCCGCCTGCACGCATTTGGTGAAATCCCTTCATATTTTTTAAAGCAATAGCTGAAATAATGCTGATCGTTATAACCGCATTTTTCTGAAATTTCACGAATCTTCATGGATGTTCCTAAGAGCATCTCTTTTGCTGTCTCCATGCGCTTTCTGGTCAGCAGATCAATAAAGGTATTTCCTGTAGAACGTTTAATCAGCGTACTTAAATAATTGGGACTTACTGAAATCTCGGTGCTGATGGAATTCAAAGACAATTCCGGATCCGCAAACCTGCTTTCCATAATCGCAAGAGCCCGGTCACAGATGGCGGAATTACTCTTTTTCCGATGCTCTGCCGCCACTTCTCTCGCTGTCAGGCAAAATGCCATATAACGCTCTTCCATTTCCCTGGGATTCTCAAAAAATAACTGTCCCAGAAAGGGGGAAGACTTCTGAAGGTTCTGAACCGCCTCGCTGTCTGCCACTGCATAGACCACCCGGAATACTGCGGCAATCAGCTGCACCATCACCAGTTGAATGTTCATGGCCGGCGTATCCTCCTGTTCCAATTGTTCAAAAAGCTGTCCAAGATAAGTTCGAAGCTCATCCTCCGTTCCACTTCTTAAAAGGCTTTCTATCTCATTCACTGCCGCCTGTACGGTCTCCTGATCAAAGGTAGCTGTCCGTTCAATATCTGAGATAAAGGACACGCCCATATCGCTTCGCCTGGCATAGCCAAAGGCATCCATTGCCTCCAGATACGCCTCATGACAGCGGCCCAGCCCCGGAACCATCCTGCTGACGCCAATGGAGGAAGTCAAATTCATAATCCGTTTTACACTTTGGGAAATATCCTCCACAATAATATGCAGATACTTTTCATGGCTGGCCTTTGTCCCCGCTAACAGAGATACAATCCGTCCGTCCGTATAAAAGCTTACATAGCGCATATATTTGCGCAGAATCATATTAACCGCATTAACCGCATCCTCCACAGTGCAGTTGTTGCCGTCCCCGTCCCGGAAGCTGGTCACCAATACCGTATAGCACATATAGGTACTCTCCGGCTTAATAAAGCCTTTGCGGATAGCTTCCTGTACTAAGACCTGCTCTCGTTCCTTACCTTGTCCGTCTGAAAAAGAATCTAAAAGCAGCGGCGTAAAAAAGGCTGCCAGGTTCTGCTGCTCCTGCTCCGCATTCTTTCTGGTAAATTCTTCGAATTTATCATCTATTTTCTTTTTTATTTTTTTCAGTTCCTTTGTAAGCTCCTTTGAGGAAATGGGTTTTAACAGGTAGCTGATGATATTGTACTGGATAGCTTGCTGAGCGTAGGTGAAGTCGTCAAAGCCGCTTAAAAATGCGATCTGAATATTGGGCCTTATCTCTCTCACTGCCCGGGCAAGCTCAATGCCGGACATAAACGGCATCCGCACATCCGTAAGCAGCAGATCCGGCTCCAGCTTCTCCACCAGTTCCAGAGCCTCTACTCCGTTCTCCGCTTCTCCCACTACCTGAAAGCCTACCTCTTCCCAATCAATCCTTCTTACCAATGCCTGACGCAGCTCCGCCTCGTCATCCGCAATTACAATCGTATACATTAGGCCCTCCGGTTTATTGTTTTTTTTATTATACATGATCTATTCCCACAGAGCAAAAGAAAAATACTTGATGCAGGTCCTCCCATGCGCAAAAAGCCTGCGGTCCTCTCTTACGGACCGCAGGCTTTTTCCTTATGAGAACATATTCCGGAATATGCATGGGATACGTTTTCGTAAAATAAGGTGTTTCCCTTTCCTTATATCTTATGCCTTTTCCCTGTCCTCCGTCACCAATGGATAATGACATCTCGATACTCCTGGTAATGCTCAAAGATCCAGTCCATGCCGGCCATGCTCATGGCAAAAAGTATCAAAAGCACCAGCAGAAATATGGCTGCCCCATCATACACCACACGTTTCTCGGGCTTGCGGCTGCTTAGAAGCACCTCAATCCCCAGGCTGATAAATACGGTGGGCCACAAGCGAAATATCAATTCGTAATCCAATACCGGAAATATCAGCCGAAGCAGACACAGGGCTCCCAAGATTACCAGTATGATCCCGAATGTTACGGTTCCTACCCTATGAATGCGAATGCTCTGTTTCTCCTGCATGCTCATCCCCCCTGTCTTCCTCTTCCAAAAGCTCCTGCTTCTTGCCTCGAATCAGCATAAGGCCTACCGCAATGATTCCAATTCCCAACACGATCTGCGGAATGTAACGGCTGATGCTGTTCACGTATCCCCATGCGAAATCCGGAAGCATCCAGTAGAGCAGATCCAAAAAACTGTTCCAGAGAACCGCTGCGCCAAACAGAATCAAAATTCCTGCCAAAAGTTTGCGATACTTTGTAATGGTAATTCGATTCCAAAATTCCTGATCCATATCCACAGGAATCAGGTAATGATCCTCCAGAGCATAAAACTCCTCATCATCCATAGCATGCAGATTATTTGCATGAAAGAAGCCGTAAAACCACACAATCACATCAATCAGCATCAGAAAACCCGCATTAAAAAATATGGATAGTGCGATAATTCCCCAAAACAGTCCCATAAGGCTGAGCCCCATTCTCATAAAGCCCATATACATCTCCCCAGCTCCCGGCAGCCAGGAAAACATAAATGTCCAAAACCCACTTTTTTTCTTCGTCATATTCTAATCCTCCATCTGATCACTTTTCTGCAATCCCATCATATCATTTAACATCTGATTTATTTCCCGCATACCGTTGTTCAGTCTGCGGTTCAAAGTTTCCTCCTGCTGCCTTGCCGTCTCGCTTGGGGCCGCAGGCATTTCCTTCGGCAATTCTTTCGGCACCATAAACAGCAAAAACAGGGCTGTTACTACGGCTGCGCCTACTTTCAGGCTGTAGAAGAAAAGCTGCATCTGCTTTGATACCTTTCGGGTTGTGACTGCCATCTGATAGTCCATACGCCTGGAGCGTTCCATGATTTCCTGCTTCATATGCACAGGTGCCTTTATGAGTCCCTCTGCTTCTGCCTGACGGATAAGCTGTTCCGTGTAATTATCCAGGTCTCTGATTTTTTCATGTTCCGTCCTCATGCACTCTTCCCCTCCTTTTTTCCATAGTGTTTCCTCAGCATCCCTCTTGCCCGATAGATTTGTGTCTGAACTGTCTTTACGTTGCGGTTTCGCTTTTCTGCGATTTCTCCTACGTCCATTTCGTAATAGTAATAATCCAGGGCTATTTCATCGTAAGGTGGTTTTAAGTCTTTGCAGCAGCGGTACAGCTCCGCTCTTACTTCTTTCTCCAGGCAGGCTTCCTCCGGAGTTTGACTTTCATCCTCTTGATAGGCGAAGTAGGTATCCTCGGCCGGGATTTGCTTTCTGCCGGAATGTTTCAGATAGTCCAACGACTTGTTGGTGACGATTCTGCATATCCACGACTTTTCGTTTTTGCCGTCGAAGAGACTGTATTTTTCGTATGCGGATAAGAATGTTTCCTGTGCCAGGTCTTCTGCTGCAAAGTAATCCGCAGTTATTTTGTAGCAGATGGAAAATATCAGATTTTGATATCGGTCGATTAGCACTTCCAGTTGTTCATCTCGATTAATCGCATCCGCCTCCCCTCCGGTTCTACACAGGTAATTATCTGTTCACTATTATAACGAATGGGTGGGGGGATTATCTTCAATTTTTTATATTTTTATTTTTGGGAGGGGGGGACGGGGATGGCGTAGAGCAGGGCAGCGGGCTTTTCCATATCTGTGTTCGGACGGTTCACGTACACTTCGTCTGCTCTGAACGAACATTACTTTTAGCGTTTTGTGGTGATCTCATATTGCTTGGTAATGTTCGCTCAGAGCAGACGGAGCGTTCGTGAACAGCCGGACACCTGATATCGGAAAAGCCCGCTGCCCTGCTCTACGCCATCCCCTGGTTGCTGGTTTGAAGATAAGTTCTTTTTGGGGAATTGAAGATACTTGGGATGAGGGTAAGATTCTCCTCGCCGGGTATCTTTATAGTTATAAATGTTTTACGAATTTGCCTTCTATTCCTACGTGCTCTTTGCTTACTACGAAGGCCTGGGGATCCAGGACTCGGAGTTTGCGTTTTAGGGCAGAGAGCTCGTGTTTGGAAATTACGGTGAAGATGATGTTGGTGGTTTTTTCGGTGTAGCCGCCTTTGGCTTCCCAGTAGGTGGCGCCTCGGACGAGACCTTTTAGGATGTAGTCCATGATTTGATCCGGATCTTCTTTGGTAAAGATGAAGACCTCTGTGCTGATGTTCTGGCTGTGGGTGCGATCCATAATCAGGGTGCTCACGGCCGTGTAAATGATGCAGTAGATGACTACGGTGATGTCAAACAGCAGGGCGCAGACTAAATATATGAATAGGTTTACGGTCAGGGACAGGCGGCCTACGCTAAAGTCTTGACGGCGCTTGGTGTAGTAGATGCCTAAGATATCCATTCCTCCGCTGGATCCGCCGCTTTGGAGAGCGATTCCGATGCCGGCTCCGGCAACAATTCCTCCGATCAGGCTGGCTGTCAGGGTGTCTTCTACCAGAGGAATGGCCGGAATAGGAATTACGGTCATGAAAATGGTCTGGCTGATGACGCATATGAGGGTGCGCACAAAAAAGGTCTTGCTGATGGAATGGCAGGCCAGTATGAATAGGGGAATGTTTAAGCACAGGTTGATGAGACCTGCTATGTCTACGCTTCCCAGATTCAGGTGGGCATAACGAATAAGCAGGGTACGGATAATCTGGCTGATTCCCAGTATTCCCCCGTTGTAAAGCTCTGCCGGTACTACGAAGATGTTGATTCCGATGGAAAAGACCAGCATTCCTGCTACTGCAGTCGCAAGCCTGGATAAGTCACGCTTTTCCAATCCCAGTGAAACTATTTTCATTTGCTTCTTTTTCCTTCTTTCTATATTGAGTTTCGCAGAATGTTGTTTTAAAATATAACCTGTCCATTTTCAAAAGCCCGGATGCTTGCCTGGGCATATACTTGGATTCCCTGACTTTCCAGCTTGCTCCGCCCGGGCTGGAAGACTTTTTCGATGAGAACTCCAACTCCTGCAACGGTTGCATGGGCTTTCCGTATCAGACGGACGGCTCCTGTAGCTGCCTCACCGTTGGCAAGAAAATCGTCTACAATTAAAATGTGATCCATGTCCGATATATAGTTCTTTGCCAAGGTCAGCTCATAGGAGACATCCTTTGTATAAGAAGCCACCTCTGTCTGCCACACTTCTGTCCGGAGATTTTTTGACACCTGTTTTTTCAGGATTACCATTGGAACGTTTAAGTATTTTGCCGTAAATAAGGCCGGGGCGATCCCCGAAGACTCTATGGTAAATACCTTTGTAATCCCCTGGGCCCGGAAATGCTCTGCCATATCCTTTCCAAGCTCTTCCATCAGTCCGATGTCAATCTGATGATTGATAAATCCGTCTACCTTCAAGATGTCCTGTCCAAGAACAATTCCCTCCTGTAAAATCCGTTCTTCCAATAATTTCATAATATTTGTTTTCTCCTTTTTGTTGTTTGCTTTTATCAAATTTTCATCTTACAAGACAAAAAGGGGCTGCCAGGGCAGCCCCTTCATTTTTTCTTTATTCTTTTTTTCCCTCTGGCCAGACAATCTTCGGCAATGCTTTCTTTACTTCCTCACGAAGAATGATATTTGCCTTCTCATCCCTAAAATGCTCCTGACTGTTAATGAGAATGAGACTGCTGCCTTCAAAATACTGAACATACCGATCACACAGGCCGGAATTAAAATTGGTACCTAAAAGCAGAAGTACATCTGCCTTAGAAATCTCATTTACTGCGCAGGTCATAAGCTGGTTGTCCACCTGCTCACCAAAAAGCATGACCTTTGGTCGAACCGGAATCTGACATTTTTCACACAGAGGAATCTTCTTGGAATCCCGAATATACTCCATGGAATACTTCTTTCCGCAGCGAGGGCACTCATTGTCAAAAATTGTGCCATGAAGATTCAAAACCCTCTCACATCCTGCCCGCTCTGGCAAATTATACACATTATTTGTGATAGAATACTGAAGCTGACCCCTGCGCTCCAACTCTGCAAGAGCAGAAAAACCTTCACCTGGCTCCAGGGTTGGCTCTAACATCTCTTTCTTATAATATCTGAAAAATGTCTCTGTGCGGTTGGTGTAAAAAACAGAAGAAAAAATCTCTTCCGGGGAATATCCATACTCCCGTTCTACCTTATAAGAAATCTCAGGTGCACGCATGCTCTGCATTCCTGATTCTTTCATCATGTCTGTACCACACATAGCCACCGTGTAAGAGCTTTTCTCCAGAATTTCCCGAATCACTTTATATTCGTCCATCTTTATACCTCCTGCAGAATTCAACGTACTCTCAGAAAATCAGACGCAAAATGGTGCAAGGGAATTTCCAAGAGTGCTCACTATTTATTCTCTTTCTATTGTGCCATTAATTGTCATTTTTGTCAATATTGCCAAGCTTTCTTTTGCAGGTTTATAGGATCTGCACAAGAAAAAACGATTATAATCCTATGCTTTTGACTATTCAAATTCCTTTCTATCGCCTACAGCAACGCCTCACCCCACTCCTTTTCCCGAAAGCCTGTAAGGATTTTCTCTCCAATAATCAGCGGTCGTTTTACTAACATACCATCAGTGGCAAGCAGACATATTTGTTCTTCTTCACTCATAGTCTCCAGCCTGTCCTTAAGTCCCAGCTCCCGATATTTCATACCGCTGGTATTGAAAAAACGCTTAATGGGAAGTCCGCTTTCCTTGACCCATGTTCTAAGCTCTTCCTCTGTGGGATTTTGCTCTGCTATATGGCGGGACTCAAATTCTATGTGATTAGCCTCCAGCCATTTTTTGGCCTTTTGACAAGTACTGCATTTGGGATATTCAATAAATAACATGATTACACCTCCGTTTTAAGTTGCTACGCAACGGTACTAAAAGGTAAAGTCGCTTCATTTAGGGCATACAAGTTTCTTTGATTCTCACTTCTCCATCAATTCTCGGTTAAAAACTATATCGTTGGGAAATGAAACATATTGCGTATGTTGAACTTCAATTTGTTCTTCTTTCATTATATGATTTTCTGTTTTATTCTGCAAGACCAGAAAACAGCAATCATGGGCATCACCTTCTCTCTATTTTACGTTGTTATGGGAATGGGAAAACGGAGCCGTCTTCCTATGAAATTATTGAAATCAGTGTTTTGCAGCAACTGTTTCTTTATAACATGTCCAGTTTAGCATATCTGTACAAAAATGCAATATTTTTTACAAAGCTTTACAGTTAAATAAGTA
>NZ_JAYMNS010000016.1:0-98968 GCF_036941035.1 Candidatus Merdisoma sp. JLR.KK006
CCATATTGAGTGGAGAAAAGTGCCATTTGGTATTAAGGCCCAAGGGCCAGAAGGAACAGGGCTCCTTGGTCAAGCGGTTAAGACATCGCCCTTTCACGGCGGTAACACGGGTTCGATTCCCGTAGGAGTCATTTTTTGATATTGACGTATCAAAAAGTTTTTGTTAGAATATAATAAGTATATGGCGACATAGCCAAGTGGTAAGGCGTGGGTCTGCAACACCCTGATCACCAGTTCAAATCTGGTTGTCGCCTCTAGAAAACCTCGAAAATCAAGTTTTGATTTTCGAGGTTTTTTGTGAATATATGAGAGATTTACAGTAATCTGCAAATTGCTTTTGTATTTATTGCTCCACTGTCAAATCCGGAGCGACAATACAATGAATCCCTTTTGCATTAAATCTTTTAATCTCTTCTTTGGTTATATGCCAGTCTGTAATCACCTGATAAAGCTTCTGAGGGACATTAACCTGGATCAGAGAATCATCCCAAAACTTAGAATAATCGGCCAGCACAAAACACTGTTTGGCAGAATTAAGAATTGTCTGCTTTAGATCGGCTTCCTGAATATTAGGCGTAGTAATTCCATGCTCATAAGAAATATGTTCAATTCCAATAAAAACTTTATCAAAAATCATTTTCCGGATAGTGTCGGTAGTTATGTATCCACTGGTAGCACGGGAATCATGGCGAATTTCCCCGCCGGCGAAGATAATCCGAAGTTCATCAATTCCAATCAATTCCGTAGCATGATCAAAAGCATTGGTTGCGATCAAAATGTTCTGCTTTGGTTTTTGCCGAAGCAGTTTAACCAACTCAAAAGTAGTAGTTCCGCTGTCAATATAGATGGTATTCCCCTCTTCTATATAGTCATATGCGGCCTGTGCAATCGCAGCTTTTTCTTTCAGATACTTGGTCTCACGAGTTTGATAAGACATCTCCTTTGCTGTACCGATGGGCTTGATGGCGCCGCCCCAGGTTCTTTGAAGAAGATATTCCTTTTCCAATGAAACCAACATGTTGCGGATGGAAACACTGGATAGGCCGAGCTGTTCACTCAGTTCAGATACACGAACGCTTCCTTTCTGGTTCAGCTCCGATAAAATAAAGGCTTTTTTTTCGTCATGCTTTAAGCGGTGTTGTTTTAGTGTGGTGTTATTATCATTCATAGTTGTCTGCTTTGCGGATGAATAAGAGAATGGAGATACCATATTTTATATAGTGACAATGATGTTGAATATGTTTTAAAATAGCTTCAACATCAAAAAAACGTAAAATAAAATGTAAATATATTATACCAAATTATAAATATAAATCAAGTGAAACATAAAAAACAGAAAAATGTAAAGATATATATCTTGAAATAAGTTTCGAAAAAGTGCTGATTTGGGAAAATGAAACAAAAAAACGGTTTAAACAGAAAGAAAAGTTCCGGAAAATTGTGAAAATGAAACAAAAATGAAAAATAATATTGACAAAATATAAGATAATTGCTAGAATAAACTTACGAATTCGAAAGAAAATAAATGATTATATTTCGAATTAGTTACGAATACTGTGCACAAGTATTGAAAACAAAATAATAATGTGTGGAGGTAAAAGAAATGAAAAAGAGTTTGGCGATTCTTTTAGCAATGGGGTTAATTTTGGGATTAGTCGGATGCGGATCTTCTGGAACTGCGAATGAAAGTCCGACAACAGAGAATAGCAATGAGGAAACTGCAGAGAATACAGAAAGCCCAGAGCCGGCAGCCGAAAATAATGATGAGTTTACGGTAGGTTTTTGCCCAATGGATTTGTCTAATAATTTCTGGGCTGCAATTGCTAATTCGTTTGAGGCTGCAGGAAAAGATGCAGGAATTAAGACGGTAATAGCAGACGGAAAATCTGATTCGGCTACACAGGTTTCCGCATTAGAAAATTTTATTTCTCAGGGCGTAGATGTGATTGTAGTAGGGCCTGTTGATTCTTCTTCTCTGTCAGGCGTAATTGCAGAAGCAAAAGAAGCTGGAATTCCGGTTATCACCCACACGACTGCATATAAGGATGCCACCTGTAATATGAATGTTGACGAGTTGGAAATGGGAACTGCCATTGGTCAGATTTGCGGAAAATGGATGGCGGAGACCTTTGGGGAGGATGCAGATTGCAAGTTTGCAATTCTGACTCAGAGTGCTTTGGAGCAGACGATTGGACGTGAAAACGGCATCAAGGCCGGTATTGCTGAATTTTGTCCCAACGCTGTTTGCGCAACGACTGTAGACGCTCATACAACAGATCTCGGCATCGCAGCAGGAGAAAACATTCTTGCGGCTAATCCGGATATTGTAGCGATTATAGGAATTAATGATTCCGGAGCACTTGGAGCATATGAGACATGTGTTGCCCAGGAAGTTGGGGATGACTTTTTCCTTGGAGGTGTTGACGGAACGGAGCAGGCATTAGAACTGATTTCTCAGGGAACCATTTATAGAGGAACTGTGTATCTGAATCCGGTGGGAACAGGACAGCAGTTTATAGAGTATGCGCAGACGTTGAGAGATGGCGGTGAGATTCCTGAGTCTTTCATGGTTCCGGTAAATGCTATCAGTGCAGATAATATTAACGAGTATAAAAATTAATTCAGAAAACGAGTAAAAGTTGCTTGAAGAAATGGCGGTTGTTAGACCATAAAATTGTGCTCTGGCAGCCGTCATATTTTATGGGATTGAGGTGTGAGAAAGCTTTGGAAAAAATGACCGGGGACATTAGCCTGAGAATGAACCATATATGCAAGTCGTATCCGGGAGTTATGGCGTTGGATCATGTAGATTTTGAACTTCGCAAGGGAGAAGTGCATGCGCTGTTAGGAGAAAATGGCGCCGGAAAATCAACCTTATGCAAAATTATTGCCGGTGCGCAGCCGATGGATTCCGGTGAGTATTATCTTTTTGGTGAAAAAATAGAGCATTTATCACCTGTGGAAGCAAAAGATAAAGGAATTGCAATGGTTTATCAGGAATTTAATCTTGTTCCTTATTTGAAGATTTATGAAAATCTTTTTTTAGGTAAGGAAATGATGCATGGTCTAAATACAGATAAAAGGGCCATGATAAGTAAGACAAAAGAAGTCTTTCAAAGGTTCGGAATAGATATTGACCCGGAAATACGGGTTTGCGATTTGTCCAACGCATATAAGCAGTTGGTTGAGATTGTCAAGGCGATTTTGGAAAATGCAAAAATTCTCTGCATGGATGAGCCTACGGCGCCGCTTACCACACGGGAAGTGACAATTCTGTTTGAACTGATTGAATCTTTGAAAAAAGACGGAGTATCCATTATTTATATTTCCCATAGATTGGAAGAATTGTTTGAGGTTTCAGATCGCATTACGGTTATGCGTGACGGACAGTATATTAAAACAATCAATACTAAGGAAACAAATAAAGATGAACTTGTAAAATTAATGGTTGGCCGTGAATTGAATGATGAATATCCAAAACGAAATATTGAAATTGGAGAAGAGGTTTTAAGAGTTGAACATCTCTCAACAGAAACAACGGGTATTTCAGATATTTCATTTTCTTTGAAAAGGGGAGAAGTTTTGGGGTTTGCCGGACTGGTCGGCGCCGGAAGGACTGAAGTGATGAGAGCGCTTTTCGGCATTGATAAGAAAAGCTCTGGAGACATCTATGTAAAGGGTAAGAAGATTGAGATCAAAGAACCGATAGACGCAATATGCAATGGAATCAGCCTGGTTCCTGAAGACAGGAAAGGGCAAGGGGTATCTCTTACTTTGCCGATACGTGAAAATATTTCTTTGGTAAGGCTGAAGGTACTGCAAAGATTTTTGTCTATAGATAGGAAAAGAGAGAAAAAGCTTGCGGCAGAATACATTGATGCATTATCAATTAAGACACCGGGGATGGAACAGCTTGTAAAAAATTTAAGCGGCGGAAATCAGCAGAAAGTTGCAATTGCAAAATGGCTGGCTATGGATTCGGATATTATTATTCTGGATGAACCAACACGAGGCATTGATGTAGGAGCCAAATATGAGATTTATTTATTGATGAATGAGCTTGTAGAAAAAGGAAAGTCCCTGATTATGATTTCTTCTGAAATGCCTGAACTGATTGGAATGTCCGATCGGATTATGGTAATGCACCAGGGCAGGTTGACGGGAAAATTGGAAGCGGAAGAGATTGCGGGTAACAAAGAGATTCAACAGACTGTCTTGGAGATGGCTTCTAATTAAAGGATAAAAGAGGTGCAGAAAAAATGAAAAAAAGATTTTCTTTAAGTAAAATTTTTGTGTATTTAGTATTAGCGGTTATCATACTCTTTTTCACAATGACCACAGATACCTTTTTGACTTCCAAAAATATTTTAAATATTTGCAGACAAATCTCTATGATTGGAATTTGTTCTGTGGGTATGACAATGGTTTTGCTCACTGGTGGAATTGATATTTCAGTTGGTTCCATCATAGCCCTGGTGGGAGTTGTATCTGCAAAATTAATTGGAGAATCTGGAATGCCGATTTTTCCGGCAATGGTAATTGGTATAGCTGTAGGAGCATTTTGCGGATTGATTGATGGAATTATGGTTGCGAAATTTGATGTTCCTGCTTTGATTAAGGCATCCATGCTTTCCGTAGAAGTAAACGGTCCGGAGAAAACACAAATCAATCCAGCAGTATTCGAAGCGGTTAAGGAGGCGGAGATTGTAGTAACGCATTTTGCTCCTGTCGGCAAAAAACTGATGGAAGCGGCTCCAAACCTGAAAGTGATTGCCACCTGCAGAACCGGAATGGAAAACATTAACATGGAAGAGGCCGAAAAGAGAGGAATTCAGGTAATCAATGCTCCGGGAAGGGCAGCAACAGCAGTTGCGGACTTTACGGTGGGGGCTATGATCTGCCAGATTCGAAATATTGCAAGAACAGACGAGGATATTAAACATGGAGGCTGGGCGAAGAAATTTCCAAATTCCAAAGACTCCTATAACATGTGTGACTATCAGGTGGGCTTAATTGGATTCGGAGATATTGGGAAAAAGATAGCAGCCAGATTGAGAAGCTTTGGCACGAAGGTGCTGGCGTACGATCCGTACTGTCCGGCGGAAAAGATTACGGAGTGCGGCTGTATCCCGGTAGAGCTGGACGAACTGCTGAAGACTTCGGACATAGTATCCATTCATGCCAGACTGACCGAGCAGACAAAAGACATGTTTAATGGGGAAATGTTTTCTAAAATGAAGCCTACCGCAATCTTTGTCAACACGGCAAGAGCAGGACTGGTGGATGAGAATGCGCTGATTCAGGCTCTTCAGGAGAAAAAGATTGGGGGAGCCGTACTGGATGTGTTTAAGGAAGAACCCTTATCGGAAGATCATCCCCTGCGCAAATTGGATAATGTAACCCTTGCGGCGCATCTTGCGGGAACAAGCCAGGGAACATTTAGCGCTTCCATCGGGATTGTTCTGGAAGACTTGAAAAACCATGCGAAAGGACTTCCGCTGGCACATGTGATGCATGCATGACAGGAGGTTGGGAGATTGAATCAGAAAGAAGCTTTTTTGGCTCTGGACTTTGGCACATCCAATGTTCATGTGACGTTGATAGACTCCGCAACAGCAGAAGCAATCGTGGGAACCAATAAGAAATACAGGTGGTATACGCCCAAATCCAATGAGATAGAATTGGATGCTGAGGAAGTATGGGGGGCATCGGAACAAGCAGTGTCAGAGCTGCTTAAGCGGCGGCCGGATGGAATACATATTTTGGCAATGACCTTTTCCTTTTTCGGCGACAGCATTACCGCTGTAGATAAGAATGGAAATGCGCTGTATCCCATGCTGCCGGGTTTCTGCGGCCGTTCGGGAGAAGAGGTTGAGATGATGGCCCGGGAGGTTGGCGCCCAGGAATATGCGAAGATTACGGGCAACACCCTGTCCACGCTGAGCTCCGTGTCCAAGATTCTCTGGTTAAAAAGAAACAAGCCGGAGGTATTTCAAAGGGCAGCAGGTTTTTATTCCAATCAGCAGTATGTGATGCACAAGCTTGGATTTGGGAATGTGCAGGACACAACATTAGCTGCCAGAAAACTGGCGTTTGATGTAAAGGGCGGACATTGGTCAGAACCTCTATTGGAGATGATGGGAATTTCAAGGGAAAAGCTGGGAACTCATATAGTGGAATCAGCTGCAACAGTGGGGTATATTCACACCTACGGTAATGTGAAGCTTCCGTATGAAATCCCTGTTACGATTGGATGCCATGATGTATCGGCTTCTCTGCTTTCGGCGGGAGTACATCCGGAGCATTCGGATACAATGGGCGTTCTTATGGGAACCTATGAACAGATAGGTTACTTTTCAGATATATTTGTGGATGGTTGCAATGATTTTAAAGATTCCCTGATTTTCTCGTGCTGCTATAATTCGCCTTTTAAAGGGAAATACACGGTTATGGATGCCTTTCCCACGGCAGGAGCGCTGCTGGAATGGTACTGTAAAAATGTTTTGAAAGATAAAAAATCCGATATCGGCCAGTTGATTGCATCAGCAAAGCTTGACGGGAAAAATCCCCTGTTCTTTTTGCCTTATGCGGAAAATTTTCATGGAGCTGTTTTGGGAATGGGGTTAAGCACAACTCTGGAGGAGATATTTGAAAGTCTTCTGGAAAGCCTGGCCTTTCAGTTTGTGACCTGCATTGATTACATCAGGTCTACCAGAAAAGAGCCTTTTTCAAAGATCCATTTTGGAGGAGGGGGATCCCGCTCGGATAAGCTGCTTAAGCTTCGGGCGGATTTGATTCAGGCGCCGGTAGGCCGTATGGAGAATATTGAGCTGCCCTCTATAGGAGCGTGTATGCTGGCGGGTATTGGCAATGGCATTTATCGGGATGTGGATGATGCGGCGGCAAAAATGG
The DNA here is from genome assembly GCF_036941035.1 of Candidatus Merdisoma sp. JLR.KK006. NCBI lineage: Bacteria > Bacillati > Bacillota > Clostridia > Lachnospirales > Lachnospiraceae > Candidatus Merdisoma > Candidatus Merdisoma sp. JLR.KK006. The sequence goes on from NZ_JAYMNS010000016.1 coordinate 6,913, forward strand.
TAAAAGGCGTGAAGTATTTTGAACCCCGGGAAAGTAACTTGAAAAATTATGAAAGTAAATATAAGACATACAAAAAGCTTTCATCTGCTTTTTTGGAAGTGTTTTAAGAGTAGGAGATTAAAATGCCAATTATAACAAAAAGACAAGAAGTTTTAAAAATATATGAAGATGCGGCTGAAAAAGGCTGGGTCATTCCCTGCCTTTGCACGGAAAATCTGACCACAACAGAGGCAATTATTGAAGCAGCCAGTGAATTTGCAAAGGACCATGGACTAAAAAGCGTTCCGGTAACGCTGGCGATTACCGTGCAGTACGATCACCGCTCCCAGTCCCGGAATTATACGCATAGCAGAAATTGGGAAACAGGGCTTAAGCTGTTCAAGGCTGATGCGGAGGTTTTGATGAGAAAGGGCGGGGATTATGACAACGTAGATTTGCTGCTCCATCTGGATCACGTACAGCATGACCTGGATGAAGAACTCTGTGAGAGCGATTTGAGTGAGTTTTCTACAATTATGTATGATGCGTCTAACCTCCCTTTGGAAGAAAACATTGCGAAAACAAGAAGGTTTGTAGAGAAAAAGGGACAGGAAATCATGATCGAGGGCGCCTGCGACGAGATTGTAGATGCCGGAGGGGAGGCCCATAATGATATTACAACTGCGGACAAGTGCGCAGATTATATGAAACGTACCGGGGTGGACATGGTAGTAGCGAACCTTGGCACAGAGCACCGGGCATCAGGAAAAGACCTGCAGTATCATGGAGAAGCGGCCAAAGCAATCCGGAAACTGATTGGCCCGAAGATTGTACTGCATGGAACTTCTTCGGTATCGAATGAACAGGTGAGAAAGCTTTTTGGGGACGGTGTCTGCAAGGTGAATATTTGGACTGCTTTGGAAAGGGACGCCTCTCCGGAACTGGTAGAATTCCTTGTTCATAATGCATCGAAGGCAGCAGGGCCGGATATGGCTGCAAAGCTTATACGGGAGGGATATCTGACAGAAAAATGTGCCACAGGTGAGAAAGAGTCCCTTACGGCCTTTACTACCGTTGCCCGGCAGGATGTGATCTTTCGGGTGATGAAACGGATGGTCAGGGAGTATCTGGATATGTGGTATGTTTTTTAACCACCCTTCAGCGCTATTGCGCAGCAATTTTTAATGGTAAAGTCGCAAAGACGCACGAGAGGAACTTTCATGAGAGTCCTTTCGAATGAAAGTTTCTCTCATTACAGGTGTGTTGAAGCGACTTTACCCTTCAGTGCTATTGCGCAGCAATTTTAAATGGTAAAGTCGCAAAGACGCACGAGAGGAACTTTCATGAGAGTCCTTTCGAATGAAAGTTTCTCTCATTACAGGTGTGTTGAAGCGACTTTACCCTTCAGTGCTATTGCGCAGCAATTTTAAATGGTAAAGTCGCAAAGACGCACGAGAGGAACTTTCATGAGAGTCCTTTCGAATGAAAGTTTCTCTCATTACAGGTGTGTTGAAGCGACTTTACCCTTTAGTGCTATTGCGCAGCAATTTTAATAAGAAAGGAAAGACAAAAGATATGAAAGCAGTCATGTACGGCGGAGGAAATATCGGGCGTGGTTTTATTGGTATGCTTTTTTCGGCATCCGGCTATGAAGTAACTTTTGTGGATGTGGCGGATATTGTGGTGGACACCTTGAATCAGGAGGGAAAGTATCCCCTTCGGATTGTTTCAAACAAAGGCCATGAGGATATAGAAGTGCTGCATGTGAATGCGGTAAATGGCAATGATCAGAATGCGGTGGCAGAAGCCATCGCAGACTGTGATATTATGGCTACGGCAGTAGGCGTCAATATATTGAAATGGATCGTCCCCAATCTGGCGGAGGGAATTCGCAGGCGAATGAGGACGGGAAGACCCTTAAATATCATTATTTGTGAAAACCTGATGGATGCAAACAAGGTGCTGGAAGGAATGCTGAAAGCGGAGCTTTCTTTTGAAGAAAGCAGATGGTTGGATGAAAATGTCGGTCTGGTAGAAGCATCCATAGGGAGGATGGTTCCGGTACAAACAGATGAGATGAAAGATGGAAATCCTTTAAGGGTCTGCACAGAAAGTTATGGCTATCTGCCGGTAGACAAAGCAGCTTTTAAAGGGGAGATACCGGCGATTAAGAATATGGTTCCCTATGAGCCATTTGATTTTTATATCAAACGAAAGCTCTATGTACATAATATGGGCCATGCTGTTTGTGCATATTTGGGCTTATACTCTCATCGGCAGTATATTTATGAAGCCATTGATGATGAACAGATTCGGAGTATGGTGCAGGATGCCATGCTGGAAAGTGCCCTGGCATTGTCCGGGGAATACAAGGTTCCCGTGGAACGTCTGGTATTTCATTATCAGGATTTGCTTAGCCGGTTTGCCAATCGGGCGCTGAAAGATACCTGCAAGCGGGTGGGGGCCGACCCAAGGCGCAAGCTTTCCCGGACAGACCGGCTGATCGGCGCTGCGTCCCTGTGTCTGGAAGCAGGAATATCGCCGATCTTTATCAGTGTGGGAGCTGCAGGCGCAGTCTATCAGTATATTCGGGAGCATGAAAAAGAACAGAGTCTTAAATGTGCAAGGGAAGTGCTCATAGAAATCTCAGGCTTAGGGGAGGCGGAGACGCTTATGGAGTATATTCTTCCGGTTTACCAATTGTATATGGAGGGAGTGAGCATCCGGGAAATCCGTCGATTTGCGGAGGAGATGCGAAAGAAAGAGCAAAGGGAGGTTATCTGAGGAAACCATAAGATAATAAAACATTTACAATTCCGTATGCATAAGTTAAAATAAAATTATGAATAATTATACCTTACAGGTACACCGTAATGCATACCCCTTTGGGGTGGGCGGTCTTCGTCCGGTAAGGTATGCATCTACGGAAGGAGAAATGTGTTATGAATTACGGCTGGTTAAGCCTTTTACCGCCCATTGTCGCAGTGGTAATGGCGATCAAAAGCAAAAATGTAATCCTGTCACTGTTTTGCGGAGGATTTGTGGGGACCATGATATTTTGCATGGGGAATCCCTTTTTGGCAGTGAAATCTATGATCGGAGATTACTTCTTTGTCCAGCTTACGGACTCTTATAATGCAGGAGTAATTGTATTGGTAATCTTCATCGGCGGTTTTATAAAGCTGATGGAAAAGTCAGGAGGTGCCCGGGCGTTCAGCAAGTTCGTTTACCGTTTTGTCAATACCGGACTGAAAGCCCAGATGTGTGCATGGGCAGGCGGAATCCTGATTTTCTTCTCGGATTTGGGCACCCCTCTTTTGGTAGGCCCCGTATTTCGCCCCTTGTTTGACAAGCTGAAGATTTCCAGAGAGAAGCTGGCTTGGATACTGGATTCCACTTCGTCTCCGGTAGCTATTTTGATCCCCTTTATCGGCTGGGGCGTGTACATCATGGGATTGATTCAGGCTGAATTTGAAAACCTGAATATAGCTCAGTCGGATTATACCACTTTTGTACAGGCCATTCCTTTTCAGATATATGCAATTTTAGCAATCCTTATGATTCCGCTGATTGCCTTTACAGGAAAGGATTTTTCTCAGATGCGTAAGGCGGAGAAGCGAACCGTAGGAAGCGATTTTACGGCAAAAGAGAAGCAGGAAAATAAGATAATGAGCGAGAACGGGGAGTACTCTATCGGGAATGCCCGTCCCTCTATGGTGATTCTTCCCATTGTGGTAGTATTCGTTACACTGTTTGTTACACTGGCTCCTTTGGGATTCCCCTTTCAAAAGGTAGATGGCAATGCCTTTCGCGTGGCACTGACCATGGGCTATTTTTTTGGCGCTTTGGTGCTGATGGCGCTGATTCGTGTTTATAAGGTAAAGACCTTTCAGGAGACCTTTAAGCTCTATGTGGATGGAATGAAGGGAATGACGGATGTAGCAGTTACCTTGGTTTTGGCCTGGTCCCTGGGCGGTATGATCAGCGGCCTTGGCACGGCGGATTTTATTGTAAACGGAATGAAAGCAGTTAACTTTTCGGCGGGCTTGATTCCGGCGGCTATTTTCCTTTTTGGAACCTTTGTGTCCTTTTCCACAGGCAGCTCCTGGGGAACCTTTGCGATTATGATGCCTCTCGCTATTCCGATGGCTCATGCTTTTTCCATTCCCTATGCCATTGCAGTAGGAGCGGTATTGTCCGGCGGATTGTTTGGGGATCATTGTTCTCCTATTTCCGATACAACCATTCTTTCGTCTACCGGGGCAGAGTGCGATCTGGTGGAGCATGTAAAGACGCAGCTTCCCTATGCGCTGGTAAATGGTGTTATCGCATTTGGGGCTTATCTGTTTGCAGGATTTACTGGAAGCAATCTGGCCGTAGTGCTGGCAGTGATAGCCTTGTTTGGCGTCATATTTGTATGGAATAAAAAAGAACATGCGGATAGTGCTGCATAGATATAGATATTTTCAGTGAACAAAGGGGCCTTGTGCCCCTTTTATTTTATTGTTGACAAATAAATATATATATGATATTATTTTGATATCAAAAAGAACGGAGGATATTGATATGAAAGAAAAGATTTTGAATCATAAAAAGAATGGCCTGGCCATGCTGTTCCTTATTATCCTGCTGTATGCAGCAGGAATTGGATGTGTGATACTGGGAGGGAATCTGTCAGGACGCAGCGGCTCTGGCCTGCTTGCGGTTTTCCTGATTGTTTTGGGTTTTATTTGGATTGCTGTAGGCTGGATTCCTCTTCTGGGATTGAAGATTTTGAAGCCTCAGGAGGCGCTGGTTCTTACCTTATTCGGGAACTATGCGGGAACCTTAAAGGAGGAGGGCTTCTACTATGTGAATCCATTTTGCAGCAGTGTGAATCCTGCAGCCAAGACCAGACTGAATCAGAGCGGAGACGTAGATGGAGGCTCCGGCAAACCGCTGATGATCTCATACGGAGGGGCGGCGCTCAGCAGTGATGGTTCTAATAGGAAGATTTCCCTGAAAGTTATGACCCTGAATAACAGCAGGCAGAAGATCAATGACTGCCTGGGCAATCCGGTGGAGATTGGAATTGCCGTTATGTGGCGTGTGGTGGATACGGCAAAGGCTGTATTCAATGTAGACAATTATAAAGAATACCTGTCTCTCCAGTGTGACAGCGCTCTTCGGGATATTGTAAGAGTGTATCCCTATGATGTGGCTCCTAATGTGGATACTACCGGAGACGGTATTGCGGATGAGGGAAGCCTGAGAGGATCCAGCGAGATCGTTGCTTCCCGTATCCGCAACGAGATTCAGCAGAAAGTGGCGGATGCAGGGCTGGAGATTCTGGAAGCGCGGATCACTTACCTGGCCTATGCGCCTGAGATTGCAGCCGTTATGCTGCAGAGACAGCAGGCTTCTGCTGTCATCGATGCAAGAAAGATGATTGTAGACGGAGCAGTTGGAATGGTTGAGATGGCGCTGGAACGTCTGAATGAGAAGCAGTTGGTAGAATTGGATGAAGAGCGCAAGGCGGCGATGGTATCCAATCTTCTGGTAGTCCTGTGCGGAAATCATGACGCACAGCCGGTAGTAAACTCCGGAAGCTTGTATTGATATGGCAGATACACAGAAAAAACAGGTCCCTCTTCGCCTTTCTGCAAAGCTGTACAATGAAATTGCCGCCTGGGCAGAGGACGATTTCAGATCAGTCAATGGGCAGATTGAATATCTTCTCTCCGAATGCGTACGCCAGAGGAAGAAGAACGGGAAATATGTCTCAGAGGAACTGGATAAGCCTTTGGACATTCATATAGAATAAGCAGGTAAAGTATATTGTTATGATAATGGCAGTTTTGACGATTACAAGTCAGAGCTGCTATTGTTTTGGGGAACTATTTACTTATAAGAAGACAGACAAGATGAAAATTGAGGGCTATAGCTTGCGAAAGCCTTATAAATGGGCTATAGTAGAGAAGAAATAAAAGCCAGGGAGGAGCTTATGAAGTTTAAAGAAAAGTATTTGGCAGGAGAGATTCCTTTTGAGGAGATTGACAGTTATATAGAAGCCTGGGGGAACAGTGATGAGCCATGTACTCTGCGTGAGTATCTGGGCTTGAACGAGGAGGAAGAGGATGTCTGGATTTCGGACAGTGACGAGGCATTGATGGAACTGCTGGACAGGCAGAAAAAACGGTGAGTCTATGGTGCGTGTGTATATGGCAGATTTCCCGTGCACAAAGGGGAAACCTAAGGAACAGTCCCAATGGGCATACAGACTGCTGGACAGGGTGATGGAAAGAGAATATCCCAAGCTTCCCAGACGGCTCTTTGTGGACAGGGACGAAAACGGCAAGCCCTATTTTCCGGAACATCCTGAAATTCACTTTAATCTTTCTCACAGCGGGTGCTATGCAGCTTGTGCTGTAGGAGAAAAGCCGGTGGGAATTGATGTGGAATGCTGGAAGAGGCGGAAAGGGCAGGAACAAGTGGTGGGGAAATTTCATTCCCTGGAACGTGAAGTATATCAGAAAGCGAAAGAGAAGGAACGTGAGCGTTTGTTTCATGAGTTGTGGGTGCTGAAAGAAAGCTTTATGAAAGCAGACGGCAGGGGGCTTAGAATTCCCCTGAATTCCTTTTACATGGAGGGAATCTGTAAAGAGACAGGCAGGGTTGAGCAAAACCAAAACGCAAGAATATACTACTATAAACTGTACCGGACAGCGGGAAAGACATTCAGCCTTGCGGTATGCTCAGAAGAAGAGGATTTCACAGAGTGCCCCATATGGCTGAATCCATAGAATCCCAGTAATTAAGTCTGGCTTTTTTGCAGGCAGTTTGATAGAATAAACAAGAGGTGATAGAAGATGAGACGAAAGAAAAGAAGACGTGTCCCAATTGTATTGATTGTGGCGCTTGTTTTGTGCTTAGGCATGGTGATTTTCTGTGGGAGCCAGCTTGCCGGTATTTTCCTGGAATATAAGGAAGGAACGGACGAGTATGATGAGCTTAAGAAATATGTGGAGAAGGAGCTTCCTGATGTACCATACAATGAAGACACTTCTGCGGAGGAAGGAGAAGAGGTACGCGAACAGCGGATTGCTTTTGAAGAATTAAAGGCTCAGAATGAGGACGTTATCGGCTGGATAGAGATTCCGGATACAGAGATCAGCTACCCTTTGATGCAGGGAGATGACGATCAATATTATCTGAAGCACACCTTCAGCGGGAATAAGAACAGTGCAGGAAGTATTTTTGTGGAGTATCAGAATAAGCCTGACCTTACTGACCGGCATACAATTATTTATGGGCATAACATGAAAAATGGTTCTATGTTCGGAGGGCTTAAGGAATATCGCAATGCATCCTACCTGGTGGATCATCCGATGGTTTACATAGATTTGGAAGACGGAACTCATGCTTATCAGATTTTTTCCTGCTATGAGACCCCGGCAAACAGCAATACCTATACCATAGGCTTTGCGTCGCAGCCGGATGGGCGGTATGAGCAGTTTGTTCAGACACTTAAGAACAGTTCTGCCTATGATACAGGAATTGACGTATCCAAAAACGACAGAGTGATTACCCTTTCAACCTGTACAAAGAGAAGTGAAAATCGTTTTGTAGTACATGCAAAGAGAATTTATTAGAAAGAAGGGACAGCATGACAACGGAGGAGCGAATCGGACGTTTGAAGGATTATGTGGAGGAAAGCAGCCGGATTGTATTTTTCGGAGGAGCCGGAGTTTCTACTGAGAGCGGAATTCCGGATTTTCGCAGTACGGACGGGTTGTATCATCAAGAATGGAAATATCCGCCGGAGACCATATTAAGCCACAGCTTTTTCGTAAGCAATACAGAAGAATTTTATCGATTTTATAAGAAGAAAATGCTGTGCCTGGATGCGAAACCCAATGCGGCTCATAAAAAGCTGGCTCAGCTTGAGGAAATGGGGAAGCTGGCAGCCGTTGTAACCCAGAATATTGATGGTCTGCATCAATTTGCCGGAAGCAAGAAGGTGTATGAGCTCCATGGGTCCGTACATCGGAATTACTGCCAGAATTGCGGTAAATTTTATGATGCCGGTTATATGCTGAAATCAGAGGGAGTGCCGCACTGCGAATGCGGCGGTCTGATTAAGCCGGATGTGGTTCTCTATGAGGAAGGGCTTGATAACCGGACCATCCAGGGAGCGGTGGAAGCCATTGCCCAGGCGGATCTTCTGATTATTGGGGGAACATCTTTGGCAGTGTATCCGGCGGCCGGACTGATTGACTATTTTACAGGAAAGCATCTGGTTGTCATCAACCGGGCGGATACGCCCAGAGATGGGAAGGCGGATTTGCTTATACAGGCGAATATAGGAGAGGTGCTAAGTGGAATATAAGGTAGGGGATATCGTAAAGCTAAAAAAGCAGCATCCCTGTGGAAGTTCTGAATGGGAGATACTCCGGGTAGGAGCAGACTTCCGTTTGAAATGTCTGGGCTGCGGCCGCCAGATTATGATTGCCAGAAAGCTAGTGGAGAAGAACACCAGAGGACTTCGAACGCCCAAATAGCGGCGTTCGAGGTTTGTCTTTTTTGTATGTGTATTTTGGGGAAAAGCACTTGAATTTCCGGAAAAAATATGTTATAGTTTGGTTTCGTGATAGATTATTAATTTCCTTGTTTCCTTCACAGAGAGGAAGCCAGAGACCAAAAGGAGGTAAAGCATGAACAAGTATGAATTAGCATTGGTTGTGAATGCAAAGGTAGAAGATGACGTAAGAACAGCCACTGTAGAGAAGGCAAAAGAGTACATTGCCCGTTACGGCGGAACTGTTACTGAGGTTGAGGATTGGGGCAAGAAGAGACTTGCTTACGAGATTCAGCACATGAGAGAAGCATACTACTACTTTATTCAGTTTGAAGCAGATACAACCTGCCCGGCTGAAGTGGAGAGACATGTTCGCATCATGGAAAATGTTGTCCGCTATCTGTGTGTTCGCAAAGACGCATAGACTAAAGGTTTAACCGGAAAGTAGAGGATTGTTAGTATGAATAAAGTGATTTTAATGGGACGTTTGACACGTGATCCGGATGTGCGCTACTCACAGGGTGAGAACGCCACAGCGGTAGCAAGATATACATTGGCCGTAGATCGGAGATTCCGCAGAGACGGAGATCAGACTGCAGATTTTATCGGCTGCGTATCCTTTGGAAGGCAGGCAGAGTTTGCGGAGAAGTATCTGCGCCAGGGCACCAAGATTGCAATTACCGGCCGGATACAGACGGGAAGCTATACCAACCGTGACGGACAGAAGGTCTACACAACGGACGTGGTGGTGGAAGAGCAGGAATTTGCGGAGAGCAAAGCGGCAGCAGGTGAACATACCGGCGGCTACCAGCAGCAGAGCCCATTCCAGCAGAGTATGCCGGAGCCGGCAGCAGCGGCAGGCGACGGTTTTATGAACATCCCAGACGGCATTGATGAAGAGCTGCCCTTCAACTAAATCTGCATGCGCCTCATTGGCGCACCAGCGTTAATAGAAGTCGGGAGTGGTACATGAGGCATCCCTGAACATAGCTTTTCGCTGTGCGGAAAAGGGAACTTTCATAGTAAACCCACATGCACCCCATTGGCGCACCACCATAAATGAAAGTTGGCAGTGGCGCATGGGGAATCCCTGAACTCAGTTTTCCGCTATGCGGAAAAGAAACTTTCATAGTAACAATCGTGGAATGAAAAGAGAGATCATATAAGGAGGTAAAAGCCATGGCTTACACAAAATCCGATAAAGGCGATGCTCCCATGAGAAGAAGAGGCATGGGACGCAGAAGAAAGAAAGTCTGCGTATTCTGCGGAAAAGAAAATAATGATATCAACTACAAAGATGTGAATAAATTAAAGAGATATGTATCTGAGAGAGGAAAGATCCTTCCCAGAAGAATCACAGGAAACTGTGCAAAGCATCAGAGAGCCCTTACAGTTGCTATTAAGAGAGCTCGCCACATCAGCTTGATGCCCTATGTAATGGATTAATAAGAAGAAATAAAATATATTGAGGGTGTACCAAAAGCCGTAAGCCGGTCTGGGACACCCTCTTTTTACATGTATAACCGGAAATTATATGGCAAATATGAAAAATATGTGGTACAATACGGTAATGAGCAGGGGATTTTAAATCCCTGTCTGCAATTTGCGGACACAAGCATTTGACTATGGAGATAAATAATGAAAAAGAAGGTTCATTTAAAGGGCCAATTGAAAAGCTATACCCGGTGGCTCTTATTATTGAGTATTCTGTTGCTTGCTATGAATGCATGTATGTACTCGGTATCCATAAAGGCAGGAATTATGGTATCAGCTTTTCTGGTGATTTATTTGCTGATTGTTATTTTTCTGTATCTGCGCAGCAGAACACAGATTTACAATGAGCTGATTTCCTTTGCAACTCAATATGGCCAGATTCAGAGGAAGCTTCTTAAGGAGCTGGCTCTTCCCTATGCTCTCCTGGATGAGGAAGGGAAGGTCTTATGGGGAAATACGGCTTTTTTTGAAGTCAGCGGGAAGAACCAAAAGAGCCTCCGCAAGTCGATTTCTTGGTTCTTTCCGGAGTTTTCCAAAGAAGAATTTCTTAGTGAGGATGGAGAAGACAGTAAAACCATCCGGTTTTCTACAGAAGAGAGAGACCTCCGGGTAGATATCCGAAGAGTGTATTTGGAGCACATTATGGAAGATAATGCTCTTGTGGAGATGGAAGAAGACGGAAGAACACTGATTGCTATTTATATGTTTGATGAGACAGAGATTAATACGTATATCCGAATGAATAAAGAAGAACGGCTGGTAGCCGGACTGATTTATCTGGATAATTACGAGGAAGCTCTGGAAACAGTGGAGGAAGTGCGCCGCTCTCTTCTGGTTGCCTTGGTGGATCGGAAGATTAACAAGTATATTGGAGCCTTTGGGGGCATTGTGAAAAAGATGGAGAAGGATAAATACTTCATTGCCATCCAGGAAAAGCATGTGCCCATTATGAGAGAGAATAAGTTTGAACTTTTGCAGGATGTGAAGACAGTTAACATTGGAAATGAAATGGCTGTAACCTTAAGTATGGGCCTTGGATTAAGCGGTTCAAGCTTCGCAGAAAACTATGATTATGCCCGTATTGCCATTGATTTGGCTTTGGCGAGAGGCGGTGATCAGGTAGTTACTAAGGAAGGAGAAAGCATTACCTACTTTGGCGGCAAAACTCAGCAGATGGAGAAGGCAACCCGAGTAAAGGCACGTGTAAAGGCCCATGCTCTTCGGGAATTTATTGAGAGCCGAGAGAAAGTGATGGTTATGGGGCACAAGATGGGGGATATGGATTCCTTTGGTGCATCCGTCGGCATTTATCGGGCAGCTAAGGTATTGGGGAAACGAGCCTATATAGTCATCAACGATATTACCAATTCAGTACGCCCCTTAAGAGAAAGCTTTAACGATAATCCGGTTTATGAGACAGATATGTTCCTTCGCAGTGATGAGGCTTTGGAACTGATTGACAGAAATACCGTTCTGGTTGTGGTGGACACTAACAGACCCAATTACACAGAATGCAGTGAACTCCTTGGCAGAACTCCCACGATTGTAGTGCTGGATCATCATCGTCAGACAAATGAACAGATAGAGAATGCTGTGCTGTCCTATATAGAGCCTTATGCATCCTCCGCTTGTGAGATGGTGGCGGAGATTCTTCAGTATTTTGATGAGGGTCTGAAGATTAAGACAACAGAAGCAGACTGCCTCTATGCGGGAATTGTTCTGGATACGGATAACTTTATGAGGAGAACGGGGGTTCGTACTTTTGAGGCGGCGGCATTTTTGAGACGCTGCGGTGCAGATGTAACTCGTGTACGTAAGATGTTCCGCAATGAAATGGTAGAATACAAGGCAAGGGCGGAGGCAGTCCGCCATGCAGAGGTATACCATGGATTTGCTATTTCCGTATGCCCAAATGAGAACCTTGAGAGTCCTACCATTGTGGGAGCTCAGGTAGCAGATGAGCTGCTGGATATTAGAGGGGTTCGAGCGTCTATTGTGCTGACTTATTATCAACATCGTACCTTTGTAAGCGCTCGTTCCATTGATGAGGTGAATGTGCAGATTCTTACAGAGCGTTTGGGGGGCGGAGGCCATATGAATATGGCAGGGGCCCAATTGGACTGCGGCGTGGAAGAAGCTATGGAGATTGTAAAGCATACCATTGAAAAAATGCAGGAGGAAGGAGAATTCGAATGAAAGTAATTTTGATAGAGGATGTAAAGTCCTTAGGGAAGAAAGGGCAGCTGGTGGATGTGAATGACGGTTATGCCCGAAATTTTATTTTGGCAAAAAAGCTGGGCGTAGAGGCAACACCAAAAAATCTGAACGATTTGAAGCTGAAGAAGGCCAATGAGGAAAAGGTTGCCAAGGAGGTCTATGAGGAGGCTGTTGCATTTGCCGAGCGAATCTCTAAGATGGAGGTCAATGTAAGCATCAAAGCAGGAGAGGGAGGAAAGATATTCGGTTCTGTTTCCTCAAAAGAGATAGCACAGGCAGCCCAAGACCAGCTGGGAGTCGAGCTTGATAAGAAAAAGATGCAGCTTCCCAGTCCCATTAAGACAGTTGGGACACAGATGGTACCTATTAAGCTGCATCCTAAAGTGACAGCACAGCTCAAGGTGAATGTAAGAGAAGCATAAGATGGAAGAAGCAATTATCAAACGGACGATGCCTCACAGTCAGGAGGCAGAGCAGTCAGTGATAGGTTCTATGATTATGGACAGGGAGGCGATACTTGTTGCCTCTGAGATTATTACAGGAGAGGATTTTTATCAGAGACAGTATGGCGTTGTCTTTGAAGCCATGGTGGAGCTGTTTAATCAAAATGAGCCGGTAGATTTGGTCACGCTGCAGAATCGGCTTCGGGCCAAAGAGGTTCCGGAAGAGATTAGCAGCATGGAATTTGTACGAGATATTTTAGGCTCCGTGCCTACTTCCACCAATATCAAATATTATGCCAACATTGTGGCAGAGAAGTCTACTTTACGAAAGCTAATTCGGGTAAATGATGAGATCAACAATCTTTGCTATGGTGGAGTGGAGTCCCTGGAAGAAGTCTTGGAGCAGACAGAGAAAAAGGTATTTGATCTGGTGCAGCGGCGGAACAGTGGTGAATTTGTACCTATCAAGCAGGTGGTGCTGAATGCGATTCAGAAGATTGAGGCAGCTTCTAGAACCAAGGGGAACGTTACAGGAGTTGCTACCGGCTTTAAGGATCTGGATTATCAGACATCAGGCTTTCAGCCGTCGGATTTGATTCTGGTTGCGGCTCGCCCTTCCATGGGAAAGACTGCTTTTGTATTAAATATTGCGGGGTATATGGCCTTCCGCAATAATGTGACAGTTGCTATTTTTAGCTTGGAGATGTCTAAGGAGCAATTGGTTAATCGTCTGCTCTCCATGGAATCTGGCGTGGATGCTCAGAAGCTCCGAAATGGAAATCTCACGGACAATGACTGGGAGCGCCTGGTAGAGGGTGCAGAAGGAGTGGCTCGCTCCAATCTTATAATTGATGACACACCAGGTATTACGCTGGCGGATCTGCGGAGCAAATGCCGGAAGTACAAGCTGGAACACAGGCTGGGAATTGTTATGATCGACTATTTGCAGTTGATGACAGGAGGAGGCCGTTCCACTGATTCACGGCAGCAGGAGATTTCTGATATTTCCAGAGGCTTAAAGAGCTTGGCAAGAGAGCTGAACGTGCCGGTGGTGGCCCTGTCTCAGCTTAGCCGTGCGGTAGAGCAGCGGCCGGATCACAGGCCTGTTCTTTCGGATCTCCGTGATTCGGGAGCCATCGAGCAGGATGCGGATATGGTCATGTTTTTGTACCGGGATTCCTACTATAATAAGGATTCGGAAATGAAGAATCTGGCGGAAGTGATCGTGGCAAAACAGAGGAATGGTCCTATTGGCACAATCAATCTTCTGTGGATGCCGGAGTATACTGCATTTAAAAATTATAGTCCAAGGCCTGTTATGTAAAAAGGCCTTGGAATTTTCCATTATATGTAAATTTTTCTTGCAATTCTGTCTAAAACTGTTATAATGTAGAATATGGAAAAAATTTACATATAATCGGAGGGATAAGTATGAGCGAAGTGCGGTATATGATTTCGGATGCGGCTCGGTTAGTAGATGTAGAAGCACATGTACTCCGCTACTGGGAGGAAGAGCTGGAGCTTTCCATTGGCCGCAATGAAATGGGCCACCGCTATTATACAGAAGAAAATGTTCAGCTTTTTAGGCGAATCAGGGAATTGAAGGAACAGGGAGTACAGTTGAAAGCTATTAAGATGCTGATTCCGGACTTGGAGAAAGGTGAGACGGAGATTACCCATCTTCTGGCAAGGGTGGACAGGCTTCCGGTTCCGGCCGAGGGACAGGCAGCGGCCCGAGAGGAAAAGATGCAGCAATTCCAGTGCATTATGAGCCGGCTGATTTCCGAAGCTTTGGAGGATCATACAGAGAAGATGGGGAGAGAGATCAGCACACAAGTCAGCGGCCATGTGATTAAGGAGATGGATTATTTGCTGCGGATGAAGGAAGAACGAGAAGATGAGCGTTTCAAACGTCTGGATGAGGCAATCCGCAGCTCCCAGAAGACTCGAAAAGAACGTGCGCTGCTGAAAAAAGAAGAACGGAAAAAACGAAGCTTTTTTGGACAAAGAAAAGGGCAGACTGTGTAGGTCTGCTCTTAATCCGGTTTATGGAAAAGTATATTTTAAAAGGAATTTTAATTTTTCACAAGTGCAGTGGCGGATTCCAGAGTAATAACTTCGTATCCTTGATCAAGAAATTCCTGTATAATTGGTTGATTCTGAAGAGATTCCTCATAATCTGTACAGTAAATGACTGTAGGGTACTTTTCAGGGAAAATATTCAGATAAATTTTATAGACAAACTCATCAAAGATACCCCAGCAAGTATAACTTGCGCAGGTGGCATCTGTGCACAGGTATGCCCAGGGCTCCATGCCCAGAACAAGGAGAGTATCTTCTGGTGTAAGGGAGAGAGATTCCAAATCTATTATGCGCTCGGTATGGAAGGCAGCCATACCAGAAGAAGTATAAAGTCCTTTAGCCGGACCGACATTTACTTGGGTAGTCAACTCGGGCAAAGGAGCTTCGTTGTAAAAGAAGGAGATTCGCAAATAGGCGTTAATGCAGATATGAGCAGTCAACACAGCCATGATACAGCCTGCAGCAGCTTTTCCTATATTGCGTCCAATGGAACGTCCTATTAACAGCTCTTTTAAGAAGGCGCAGAAGAATAAAGCGCCAATCGAACTGCACAGAACAAAAGATGAGGTAATGCAGAGGATACCTGTGTCAGAAGAAAAATGTGAGCACAGGGAGTACAAAACTCCGGGTATGAACCAGAGCCAGAAATACTTTAGCTCCTTTTTGGGAAGCAGCCAAAAACATAGAAATTCCAGAAATGCCAATGGCATAACACAGAAATTCGTAGGCACATAGTTCAGAATAAATCCAAAGTAATATAGATAGTAGAGCACTGTAATTGAAGTGGGAAGAATATACCACAGGGCATGAGCCATCCGTTTTTTATCAAGAGAAGAGATAAGGCAGGTAAGTCCGGTACACCATATGAGATAGGGATAGTACTGGTAAATTCTTTTGAGATATGCAGACAGCTTGTGTGTCCATTCTGAGGGATTCTGCTCATGGCCCGGCATTTTAAAATTATAAATAAATGTATGCACTAGATCCCGAAGGGAAGCCCTCTCAAAAAGCATGAGTAAAAAAATAGTAAATATCAGAAAAGCTCCCAATGTAATCCATAGAAAAGCAACAAGAGAAAGTTCATCCCATCCACGACACTTTTTCCGTTTACAGAGGATGGTTTGGACTACACAGGCTGTCCCGTAAAGGAAGTAAAGGATAACAGCGAAGGGGTTGGATAAAATGCAAAAAGCAAGGCAGATGCCACAGAGAATAAAGTCTCTGACAGGGTGCTTTTTCGGGCCGGCAAGGAGAGCGAAGGTCAGCATGGCAAAACCGAGTCCCATCGTATTGTAGGACAAGGTAACAATATTAAAGGGGGTAAATAAAAGATAAATCAGGCCAACAAAAAAGCTGGCCCATCCAAAACGCTTCAGGCGCAGGAAACATACAAGGGCGACAGCAAGCTGGAATATGGTATAAAGTATCCGCAGATATAAAATAATACCCTCATTAGAACCAACTGCGAGCCGGAAGAGAATATAAAAAGGATAAAGAGGGATACAAGACATTATATGAATTTTCCAGTCTTGAACCAGATAGGCATCGCCCTGAAATAATCGGTAGAGGCAGCCAGAATAGTACATTTCATCATTGTAATTGATGCCATAAAAAGCCCTCCAGACAAAGATCAGACCGATCAGAACAATAAGCCCTGTAAAAGCATAATTTATATATTTGGAATTTTTCATAAACAGTTTTATCCTTTTCATAGAAATTTTCCTTATTATAGCAAAAATGAATCTTGAAGTAAAGCGGACGGCTGATTATAATGAAACTATAAATTTGAGAGGTGGACAGTGTTGAGACGATTACTTTTAGGTATTCTGATATTGGGATTGCTGACAGGGAAGAATGAGAATCAGGCCTTTCAGAATGGAGAGACAGTGGGATTTATGGGAGATAGTATTACCCATGCAGAATATTCAGAAATAAATTATACCCATGTGCTGTACAATTATTATGTGACACATATGCCGGAAGTAGAGATAGAGCTGCGCAATTTGGGAGTGGGAGGTGCCACAGTACTTAACGGTATAGAGTTATATAAGAAAGATCCGGCAGCAGCAGGTTTGGACAGGGTTGTTTTAGAGTATGGAATTAATGGTTTAAAAAGAAATTTGTATGAAAACACAGAGATTTATGAGGAGAGCAGGGAGGAAAGAGAAGAAAATCTGGAAGAGTACCGGGAAAATCTGGCTGTATTTCTGAAAATGCTGGAGGAGGATGGCATAAAGTGTGATGAGATTTATACGACAACTTTGGCGGTCCCCTGTAATAAATACCAGGAGGATGCCGGGGATTCAGATGAATTACAATCTCTGGTGCAGAAGGGATACCAAAGTGTGTCAGATATTACCAGAGAGGTTGCAGAAGAACAGCAAGTTGGATTAATCGAATTTCAGGAGCCTTTGACAGAACTGGCAGAGACTCTGTCTGAGAGGGAGCCAAAAGGAAGTATTATGCAGCAGGATTTGCTGCATGTCAATACGGATGGGCAGATATATCTGGCTTATCTTTTCTTGCAGCAGCAGGGCGCTTTGAGGGATGTTTCCAGTGTTGAGTTTGAGAAGGGAAAGATCTATTCGGAGGATGCGCATGTATCTAATTTGCATTATAAGGATGGGTATATATATTATGACTATCGGTCAGAACGACTGCCGATGGGAGTATCTGATGAATATTATGAGGCAGATGCCAGCCTCGATATTCTTGATAAGCTGAATCGAGAAATAATACAGGTACAGGATCTGCAGGCAGATGCGGTTTATGATATTTATATCAACGGAGAGCGGATTGGAAGCTACAGCGGGAAAGAATTTGCAGAAGGCGTAAATATTGCAAATGTCCGAGAAAATCCGGCTCAGCGGTTTGCGGCTGTTGTAGAACAGATGAATCGGGGAAGAAGGGCGGCAGAACTTGCATACCGGAAGAAAGTACAGGATTTTACAGACTGCGGTTCTGGTGAGGTTACAGAAGATGAGCTTCTGAAAGCTTATGAGATATGGAAAGAAGAAGATACTACGTATCGTAAAAATATGTATGAACTGGTAAGTGAAGAGATTCAGGTTACAGAACGAATAGCTATTGTGCAGCAGGGGGTGGAAGCGCCGGAAGCAGCATTTCGCATTCCGGGGAGGAATTATAAAAAGGCAGCAGCAGCGGTCCTTGCGGTTGGCGCAGTGTTGGGCAGCCTGTTTTACTATTGGAGAAAGAAAAAGAAACAGTAATGAAAGCTCACTACTGCTTCTTCTTTTCCTAAGTTTGATTTTTCCACAGCCAATGTGGAGAAACTTGATTATTCTGCACTGATAGCGCCGGTTGGACATTCTGCTTCGCAGGTTCCGCAATCCAGACAAGCATCAGCATCGATTACGTACTTGCCATCGCCCTCGCTGATCGCCTCAGCAGGACATACAGCTGCGCAGGAACCGCAGTTTGCGCAATCGTCATTGATTACATATGCCATAATACCGATCCTCCTTATACTCTCTCGTTCCGATCCGTTTGGGACCTTACGTGTATTTTAATATAAAGTGCACAATTATACAAGTGGAAAAATAATAAAAGAGAAAATTTGAACAGTAACGGATAAATCCTTGCAAAATAGTCGGAATTACATTATAATAAATTCTGCACTTATGCAGATACTAGTATAACTCACTTTTAACAATCGCATGTTATACTGGGAATACAGATAAAAGGAGGAAGCTTCAGATGGCAAAGATTACCAAGGACATGCTGATGGGTCAGATTCTTCAGGTGGATGAGAATATGGCAGGAATTCTTATGCGGGAAGGAATGCACTGTGTAGGCTGCCCGTCTCATCAGTTTGAATCACTGGAAGAGGCTGCTATGGTCCATGGAATGGATCCGGATGTGTTGACAGCCCGGCTGAATGCATTTCTGGAAGCAGAATAGAAAAACAAAGATGCGCTTAACAGAATGGAGCCAGGACATATTTCTCTATTTATGAGAGAATCGTCCCGGCTCAATTTTGTTAAAGATACTTTTTATACCGGCATCTGCATTTTACTGCTGTACTTATAGAAGTGCGAGCTTCTGTAAAGCCTCGTCCCGAATCATCAGTTCTTCATGCTCTTCCAGATAGGCTTCACTGGCGGTTGCATATTTTTCACTGGAGCCGTATTCGGAGAGAATATTGGAGATCTTATTAAATTCTTCCGGTGTATGGCTGCTCTTTCTTGCAACCAGACAGTAACTGCCGTCCTTCTTTAAGCGGAACAGGGTATTACAGCCGCTATAACAGTTTTCAAGAACATGTGCAGCAGAGATAATCAAATCCAGGCTGGAGAAGAAATACAGGCGTGTTAAATCCAGTTCCTGAGCCAGAGCGATGGCTTTTTCTTCCTGCTCTTCCTGAGTCCCTTCCTTTAGATGACGTTCAATGAGTTTACGGAACATATCCAGCACATTGTCTGCACCTTCCGGAAGAACACTTCCCAATTCGGAAACATCTTCAAAACGATTGTCGCTTCCGGGGGCAAATTTGGAAAAACGGGTATCCAGTTCCTCCGGATCTTCCACTTTTGTAATGATCAGAACGATGCACTCATTGGGAAGAGGAATAGCCTCAATCATCAAGGGAATATTATCTGCTTCGAATCCAAAATCAACAGAAGCCTGCTGCATCATATCGCGGAACAGCTCTTTGGCCTTTTCTGTCCCATATGCCAGTTCACTAAGCTTGATCTGGCGGGTGGCCAAATCGTCTCGGGTTAGTGTACAGCGTATCTGGTTGTCATTCAACTTTTCTATTCTCATAATCACCACATCCAAATCTGAAATCATGTTGTTTATAACTATTATATACATTTTTGAAAGTATATACAATATTTAAAGAGAAGTCAATATGCCAAAAATGCCAATTTTTTTATTAAAATTTTCTAAATTTTTTGATAGGCATGCATTTTTAAAGAAAATCCGAATATAATATACATGGGAGGACCGCCTGCGGAAAGGAGGCGGGGTATTCATATTACATAGGACCTGTGTAAGTCAGGCGTTCGATTCTGATCCACCATTTCGGTGAAACATTCCACGATTGTAAAACAAATATGAAAAAGCAGTCAGGTCTCTCCTGTATATCTATCACGATCTCCTTTTGGAGGAAGCAGCGGCTCTGCGGATTTAGAGCGTGCAAAACGGATCCCCTCTGATGCGGACGCTGGACTGGAAACAGATCCGCAGTGCGGCAGCTTCAAAAACTTAGTGTTTTCTTAAATTTGCAAAATGTCGAAAAATGGGGATGACGTGCGGAAAAAATTCTGCTATTATGGTAGAGAATAGGAGGATTCTGTCATGACAGCAAAGAAGAGAAGAAGAAAGAGGAGATCCAGGGCAAAAAGAAATAATGACAGAAGACAGTTGGTGCCGGTTCTGGCCGCCGTACTGTTGATAGTTATTATCTTGATTGTCATGTTGATTAATTATCTGGTGAAAAAATACAGTCCATCTGATGAACGAATGGACTTATATACATATTTTAATTTGGAGCAGGGAGATCAGGCGGCAATTATTTTGGAGGATGAGCTTACAGAGCTTCGGGCAAGGATTATTGACGGGGAAGCCTATGTGACTACTGATCTCCTGTATGAGTATCTGAATTCCAGATTCTACTGGGATGCAAAGGAGAACCTGCTTCTTTATACGACCCCTACAGAGATTATTACTGCTGAGGTGGGAAGCAATGAGTATTCCGTGGCAAAGACAAAATATACAGAAGATTACGTGCCGGTGAAGGTGGACGGAGATACAGCATATGTAGCACTGAAATATATCCAGAAATATACAGCCATGGAATTTGAAGTGATGACTGAAGAAGTGAACCGGGTACACATTCTGAGAAATTTTGGCACTGTGGATACCATATCAGTGAAAAAAGACGCCAGAGTACGTTTTGAACCAAACATTAAGAGTCCGATTCTTACGGATGTAGTGAAAGGAGATATACTCTATGTATTGTCTTCGGATGAAGAGGCAGAAGAGTGGACCAGGGTTCGCACCGGCAACGGATTTATAGGGTATATCCGCAATAAGTATCTGGGAGAGACGGGGCAGGAAACCAAAGAACCGAATTATGAAGATCCGGAGTATGCAAGCATTAAGAAGGATTATATCATAAATATGGCATGGCATCAGGTAACCAATGCAGATGCCAATAATACGGTGCTTGAGGCCATTGCCAAGACCAAGGGATTGACGACGATTTCTCCCACATGGTTTTTCCTGAGCGACAATGATGGCAATATTGAGTCTTTGGCAAGCCAGACCTACGTGAATTATTGTCACCAAAACGGAATTGAGGTCTGGGCATTAGTAGAGGATATTGCACACAAGGATACGATTGTGGATTATGAGATTTTATCCAGAACATCTTCCAGGCAGCGGCTGGTAAATAATCTGATTGCCAAAGCGATTGAATTTGATTTGGATGGCCTTAACATAGACTTAGAGTTTATCAGTGCAGAGTCGGCCAAGGCATATGTACAATTTATACGAGAACTTTCCATTATGTGCCGGCTGAATGGAATTGTTCTTTCTGTGGACAACTATGTGCCTGCAGATCATAATCTGTTCTATGACCGAAAAGAGCAGGGAATTGTAGCAGACTATGTGGTAATCATGGGCTATGATGAGCACTATGCCACCTCTCCTGAGGCCGGCTCCGTGGCTAGTATCGACTGGGTACGAAAGGGAATTGAGAATACATTAGAAGAGGTACCTGCAGAAAAGGTGATCAATGCAGTGCCTTTCTATACCAGACTATGGGAAGAGCGGCCTAAGACAGAGGAAGAATTGGCGGAGGAATCGGAAAGTGAGGAATTTGTTCCCTATGTTGTCACCAGCAGAGCTTATGGTATGGATACTATTGAACAGATAGTAGCAGAGCATGGGGCAGAGAAAACTTGGAATGATGAATGCGGACAATATTATGCAGAATATGAAGCAGACGGTAATACCTACAAGGTTTGGCTTGAAGATGAGGAGTCCATTGAACAGAAAGCGGCTCTGATTCGGGAGTATAATTTGGCCGGTATCTCCGCATGGAAGCTGGGCTTTGAGCGGCAGGATATCTGGGATATTATATTGAGATATGTGAATTAATACATGGAATAAAAGAAACCGCCATATATTTTAGAAATGGATATATGGTGGTTTTTTAATGGAGATTTTACGAAGATTAAAAGATCGGCTTATAGGGAAGAGCCGTGTTATGGGGCTGGGAATGGCGGTTCTGGTTCTGGCGAGCGCCTGCTATTTTGCGAGAGGAAGCTTTTGGGAACAGGCAAAAGGGGAGGCGAAACGTTCTGATACCCGACTGGTAATTCTGGATGCCGGACATGGAGGAAATGATCCGGGCAAAATCAGCGTGGATGGAACCCAGGAAAAGGATCTGAACCTGAAGATTGCCTGGAAGTTGAAAGAGCTTCTGGAGCAGCAGGACATTGAGGTGGTGATGACCCGAGAAGAGGATCGGGGACTGTATGATGAAAATGCATCCAACAAAAAGGCCCAGGATATGAAACGGCGCTGTGAACTGATCAATGAGGAACAGCCGGCCTGTGTGGTCAGCATTCACCAGAACAGTTACCATGAAGAGGCAATACAGGGGGCCCAGGTTTTTTACTACGGCACGTCCAAGGAGAGCCAGGACCTTGCGGAGCTGATTCAGGAAGAACTGGTCCGTTTTGCGGACCCGGAGAATCACAGGCAGGCCAAAGCCAATGATACATATTATCTGCTGAAGAAGACGCAGTCTCCGGTTGTGATTGTAGAGTGCGGTTTTTTAAGCAACTGGGAAGAAAATGGAAAGCTGAAGGATGAGGGGTATCAGGATCAATTAGTATGGGCTATACATATGGGGGTTATGAGATATTTGAACCAATAGGGGGGCCAAGAAAAGAAAGCATTTGCTATTCCATAAAAAAATGATATAATTAGGAAAATAAATGAGCATGGAGGTAGCAGAATTATGATAGCGCTAGGATGTGATCATGGCGGTTATGAATTGATGCAGGAAGTAATTGCCTATTTGGATCAGAAGGGATTGGAATATAAGAATTTGGGATGTGACAGCATGGCAGCTGTAGACTATCCGGTTTATGCAAAAAAAGTGGCAAAAGCAATTCTTTCCGGAGAGTGCGAAAAAGGAATTTTGATCTGCGGAACTGGAATTGGAATTTCCATTACTGCCAATCGTTTTAAGGGGATTCGCGCTGCTCTCTGCAGCGACTGTTTCAGTGCGGAGGCCACAAGACAGCATAATGATGCGAATGTTCTTGCTATGGGCGGTCGGGTAGTCGGCCCCGGATTGGCAGTGAAGATTGTGGATACTTTTTTAAATACAGAATTTTCTAATGGGGAGAGACATATAAACAGGGTAAGACAAATGGATGAAGAGTAGGGGGACAGAAGAAGATGTCAAAGGTAGTTGTTATGACACATCCGCTAATTCAGCACAAAATTGGCGTGATCCGACGGGTGGAGACAGGCTCCAAAGATTTTCGGGCCATGATCAGCGAGATTGCAAGCCTGATTACCTATGAGGCAACCAAGGACTTAAGGCTCAAGGACGTGGAGATTGAGACGCCTATCTGTAAGGCTACAGTAAAAGAATTATCAGGAAAGAAGATGGCAGTGATTCCGATTTTGAGGGCTGGTCTTGGAATGGTAGAGGGAATGCTTGCCATGATTCCTTCTGCCAAGGTAGGGCATATCGGCCTATACAGGAATGAGGAAACCTTAGAGCCGGTAGAGTATTACTGCAAGGTTCCGGCGGATTGCAGCGAGCGGGATGTTTTTGTGGTAGACCCTATGCTGGCTACCGGAGGCTCTTCTGTGGCGGCTATTCAGATGCTGAAAGACAGGGGAGTGCGGAATATTCGCTTTATGTGTATCATTGCAGCTCCCGAGGGTGTTAAGCGTATGCAGGAGGCCCACCCGGATGTGGATATTTATGTGGGAGCCATGGATGATCATCTGAATGAGCACGGCTACATTGTCCCTGGTCTGGGAGACGCAGGAGACCGCATTTTCGGAACAAAGTAGAGCCTCTGGGGCTTGAATAGGAGAGAAATATATGGGCGGAAAGAGAAACGACTATATTAGCTGGGACGAGTATTTTATGGGAGTTGCAGCCTTATCCGGCATGCGTTCCAAGGATCCCAGTACGCAGGTGGGGGCCTGTATTGTGAGCCCGAATAATAAGATTTTGTCTATGGGCTATAATGGCTTTCCGAATGGCTGTGATGATGATGAATTTCCCTGGGAGAGAACAGGTGAAGAGAACGAGACAAAATACCCTTTTGTCACTCACGGCGAGTTGAATGCGATTTTGAATTATCGTGGAGGAAGCCTGGAAGGGGCAAAGATTTATGTAACTTTGTTTCCCTGCAATGAATGTGCCAAAGCAATTATTCAGGCAGGAATCAAGACAGTGGTTTATGGGTGCGACAAGTATGCGAGCACGGCTTCGGTTCTGGCCTCCAAGCGGATGTTTCGCGCAGCAGGTGTAGAGTTGGTAGAATATCAGGCTACAGGTCGGAAAATCCAATTGGAAGTATAATAAGCAATAAAATAAGACAGCAGACTTTTCAGGTCCGATGCTCTTGAAGAAAGAGAGAGAACGTGGAAGGTCTGCTGTTTTGTAAGATTTCTACAGAAGCCAATAAGATTCCAGGGAGGGCAGCAGTTTTTGGGAATAGATTTCACGCAGCAAAGCATCCAGACGGCGCATGCAGAGGCAGAGCTGAGTCTGATCCAGTAATCCCTGTTCCATGGCATCGGCAATTTCATCCAGATCCACTACCCGAATCTGACCGGAGGGATAGATAAGCACATCGGCTAAAAGATCGGTAAAAACATAAGTGTCCGTATCCGAATCATAGCTCCAGTCAATAATATCACAATACCAGCAAATCAATTGATCTTCCCGGTTGATAAATTGGCTGATTTTCCAACCTTTATCCAAAAGAAAACACGAAATGCCATGATCCAGATCTTTCTTGGGACGAATCGTATTCCAGCGAGTGACCAATAGCTGTTCCTTGTGTAAGAGAATCTCATCCTGATCCAGACGAATACATTCATTGGGAATCAGCCGCTTCCGATATAATATGGGCTTATCTGTCATGAAAACCTCCTTATGTATTTGTTCCCCCAAGCATCAAGGCAGATGAATGTGCCAGGGATATTTGACTAAAAATTTTTAACGAGTGTCAGAGAATCATGTTTCACAAACTCCCGTTCTTCTGAACGCCGATTGTAATAGGTGCGCTTATAAATATCCGGATCCGGAATCTGCAGAAATTCGGAAGGTGTACAACCAGTAATTTCCTTGAAAACCCGATTAAAAGTTCGAATATTGTTAAAACCGCAGTTGAGCGCAATCTCTGTAAATTTTTGCTCTGTATTGCGAAGCTCATAGGCTGCATGTTCCACTCGTACCAGATTCAGATAGGTAACGAAATTGATGCCCATAAGCTTCTTGAAGATTTTAGAAAAATACCCAGTGCTGAAGTTCATATCTGCAGCCGCATATTCCAGAGAAATATTGTCCGCATAATGATCGTCTATATAGGAGAGAAGAGACTGAAAATCTGCAAGCATCCGAGTTCTGCGGTTATCAGGTACGGAATTTGTTTCTGCTCTTGGATGAGAACGCTTTAACAAAAACCAGAATGTCTGCAAAGAAGAGATCACGATCTCCTGATAGTAAGGCTTCTTCTGCTCCAGTTCTTCCGAAACAATATCAATGAGTGCTGCCAAACGCTCGGAAAGGCCATAATGTGCCAATTCCTCTTTTGTAACCAGCGGATGCACAAAATGAGGGTTCTCAAAAAGTCCTCCTAAAATAGAAGTGTCAAATATAATAAAATCCAAAGAATTGTCCATATGATGGGAATCGCTGTAATGAATCTGGCCGCTTTCACAGACTGCCAGATCTCCGGCATGGGCTGTGAAATTGACATCTGTAATACTAAGGCGGCAGGAACCGGAGCGCACGTAGATTAATTCGATTTCCTTGTGCCAATGGGCAAGAAAACCGATATTTTTATAGTTGGAATGCCAGACCATAAAATCGGAATCGTAGCTGCGTACTTCATGAAAAGCTTTCATTCTCCCGTTTCCTCTCCTCTAAGTTGACGAAATTCATAAAAGAAATGAATATTTATAGTGAAAGTATAACAATTAGTACAAAAAATGTCCAGATATGAATCGAAATTTACGTGCAATTTTCTGAAAAATATTATATAATGAAAACACCTAAGAACGGAGCGGACGTAACTCCGCTTTTATAAAAAATTATAAAACGAGTATGGAGGGTATGTAAAGTGGCAAAAAGCAGATTAGTAGGCGATTATCCTGTGATTGGCATTCGGCCGACCATTGATGGCAGAAGAGGCGTTCTGGATGTAAGAGGCTCTCTTGAGGAGCAGACCATGAACATGGCAAAATCAGCAGCAAAGCTGTTTGAAGAGAATCTTCACTATTCCAACGGCGAGCCGGTAAAGGTTGTTATTTCCGAGACTACCATTGGACGCGCAGGAGAATCCGCAAGATGTGCAGCGCAGTTCAAAAAGGAAGGCGTGGACATTACCTTAACCGTCACACCCTGCTGGTGCTATGGATCTGAGACTATGGATATGGATCCCATGACCATCAAGGGCGTATGGGGCTTTAACGGAACAGAGCGTCCCGGCGCTGTTTATCTGGCATCCGTACTGGCCACTCATGCACAGAAAGGCCTGCCGGCATTCGGCATCTATGGCCATGATGTTCAGGAAGCGGATGACACCAGCATTCCTGAGGATGTAAAGGAGAAGCTGCTCCGGTTCGGCCGTGCCGCAGTTGCAGCAGCAACTATGAGAGGCAAGTCCTACCTGCAGATCGGTTCCATCTGTATGGGAATCGGCGGCTCCATCATTGACCCGGCTTTTATTGAAGAATATCTGGGCATGAGAGTAGAGTCTGTAGATGAGGTGGAGATTATCCGCCGGATGACTGAGGGCATCTACGACGAGGAAGAGTTCCAGAAAGCTCTGAAATGGACGAGAGAGAAATGCATTGAGGGCTTTGACAAGAATCCGGAAGAGATTCAGAAGACCAGAGAGCAGAAGGATGCGGACTGGGAGTTCGTAGTAAAGATGATGGTTATCATCAAGGATCTCATGAGCGGAAGCGACAAGCTGGATCCCAAGTTCTCAGAAGAGGCTATCGGACACAACGCAATCGCAGCAGGCTTCCAGGGACAGAGACAATGGACAGACTTCTATCCCAACTGTGATTTTCCGGAGGCAATGCTCAATACTTCCTTTGACTGGAACGGAGCAAGAGAGCCCTATGTTCTGGCAACAGAGAATGATACACTGAACGGACTTGGCATGCTGTTTATGAAGCTTCTGACCAACCGTGCTCAGATTTTTGCGGATGTTCGTACTTATTGGAGCGGAGATTCCGTGAAGAGAGCAACCGGCTATGAGATTGAAGGGAAGGCAAAGGATGCGGACGGATTTATCCATCTGATTAATTCCGGCGCGGCTTGTCTGGATGCATGCGGAGAGGCGAAAGATGAGAACGGCAATCCCTGCATGAAGGAATGGTGGAATGTAACGGAAGCAGATCAGGAAGCAATCCTGAAAGCAACCACCTGGAATGCTGCTGACAACGGATACTTCCGGGGCGGCGGATATTCCTCTCGTTTCGTAACCAATGCTGAGATGCCGGCAACCATGATCCGCCTGAATCTGGTGAAAGGCTTGGGACCGGTTCTGCAGATTGCAGAGGGCTGGACCTTGAAGCTTCCCGAGGAAGTGACCGACAAGCTCTGGAAGAGAACCGACTATACATGGCCCTGCACATGGTTCGCTCCCAGATGTACAGGTGAAGGTGCATTCAGGACTGCTTATGATGTAATGAACAACTGGGGTGCAAATCATGGTGCTATCAGCTACGGCCACATTGGTGCGGATCTGATTACTTTCTGCTCCATGTTAAGAATTCCGGTTTGCATGCACAACGTACCGGAGGAGAAGATCTTCCGCCCGGCAGCTTGGAATGCATTTGGTATGGATAAAGAGGGACAGGACTACAGAGCATGCAAGGCTTATGGTCCGCTGTATAAGACGATTCGGTAATTTAAAAAGTATATTAATGGAATACCGCAGACACACAAAAGCGTGTCTGCGGTATTGCTTTGTCTGGGAACAGCTCTGAAATTTAAAAACATAGATAGATTACTCTTCAAAATAATCAATGGTATCTTCCGTGGCAATCGTGATGGGGATTTTCATATAATACCCATTCGGCTTTTGGCGCTTGATGATATAATCGAAAAGAATCTTTACAAGCTGGTAGCCTTGATTGGATGCATTCTGTCCAATTGCAAAGTCTACGGTTCCATTCTGAAGAAGTGTAATTGTATCAGGAACAAGATCGTGGCAAATAACTTTTAGCTTTTCTGATTTCCTGGCAATGTCCAAAGCTCGTCCGACGCCAATAATTCCACCGCCTGTAATATAAAGTCCCTTTAGTTCGGGATACTTATTACAGTATTCCAAAGTGATTTTAAAAGCCTCCTCTTTGTGATCTTGATTTTCGCGGATTTCCACAATATCAAAATTAGAATATTTTTGCTTCAGCTTTTGCTGAAAACCCTCTAAACGGCATTGGTGACAAGAGAGATTGTGAGAACTGATAATAATTCCAATCTGCCCTCCGCAAGGAAGAAGGCGCCCCATTAAGCCTGCGGCAACAGCGCCGCCCTGGACATGATCCTGTCCCAAGAAACAGAGATCGTGTATTCCGTCAATCTTTGAGTTGAATGTTATAATAACAATACCCTGTTCCGTAAGCTGATTGATTTTGGTCTTTACCTGCTCGTCGTCAATGGGGAATACGGCAATTCCATCATAACTATCTGTGCTCATATCCGTGAGAAGATTTACTAGCTCCGCAGGCTCCAGTGTGGCCAGAATTTTTACGGAAATGTCTAAGTTAAAAGGGGCAAATTCCTCTTTGGCCTGATTGATTCCCTTTAACATAGCCTGAATATAAGGGTTATAGTCCGGTGTGAGGATGATACCGAGTTTTGTGGGTTCCTTGCTTTGGACCAGAGCTTTTCCAAGAAAATTAGGCTGATAATTTAGTTCCTTAGCAATTTGTAGAACCTTTGCTTTTGTTTCGGCTTTGACCCCGGGACGATGATTCAGGACTTTATCAACAGTGCCGCGAGAGACATTTGCCAGTTCTGCGATTTGTTTGATTGTTACACCCATATTGTGCCTCGTTTCATGATGGTTTTTCTGTCATAAGCCATATATTAAAAAGAATATCAAAGAATTGTGCTCGTGTCTAGAAAAAGATCCGAAAAAATAGGAAGCTGTTTTTATAATCAGCTTTATGGAAGAGATTTTTGTACAAATTGAATAAAAATATTGTAAATAATTATAGAAAATGCCGATTGAATATATCTTTTTATGGTGATATAATAAGCCTACGATTAGAGCACGAGCACAAAAAATACTAGAGCAAGTTGGTAAATATATGTAAAACTGTGATATTACGGAAAAATTTTATTTTTAAGAAGATGTTGCACGAGCACAATATGAGAGGAGAAAACAATGAAATTTGGAATGGGACATGCTTATTGGGGAACAACTTGGCAGTGTGATTTGGAAAAGTATAAGAGAGTGGCTGAAAAGTTGTCAGGATTTGGTTTCGATATGTTAGAAGTTACGGCAGATCATATATATCATATGAATGAAACGGAACTAAATGAGCTGGATGCAATTGGGAGAAATTATGGACTTACTTTTTCTACAAATAGTGGTCCGGCAAAGCAGTATGATTTATCTTCTTCCGAACCGGAAGTAAGAAGAAATGGGTTGGAATATTTTAAGGAGATTATAAAGAAAATGTCTATAATTCATTCTCCGGTATTGGCAGGAGCTATTTATTCCTTTTGGCCTACGGACTTTGTGGAAACAGACAAAAAGGCGGCTTGGGAAAGAAGTATTCCAATGCTTAGAGAAGTAGGAGCTGTGGCCGATGATCTGGGAATTGAATGTGCGTTGGAAGTGCTTAATAGAAACGAGACATATATCTTAACAGACTGCCAAGAGGCCATTGAATATTGTGAAGCAATTGGGAAAAAGAGTATTAACATTCTTCTGGATACTTACCATATGAATATTGAAGAAGATGATATGTGTAATGCAATTCGCAAAGCTGGCAGTATGTTGGGGCATTTTCATGTGGGTGAGGCGAATCGCAAGCTTCCGGGAATGAATGAGACCATTAACTGGGAAGCCGTAGGCCAGGCGTTGCGGGATATAGATTATAAAAAGGGCGTTGTTATGGAGCCCTTCTTGAAGCAGGGTGGAGAAGTAGGAAGAGATTGCCGGGTTTGGAGAGATTTGAGCAATGGGGCGGATGAAAAGACACTGGATGAATATTTGAAAAATTCATTACGGTATTTGAAGAGCAAATTTGAACCTGCCAGTTAATTTTTTATAAGTGATTAATGAGAAAGTACTCCGAAAGCTGTTTAAATGTGATATGGAAAAAGAATAAAAGGAGGAGCGTTCGTGGAACAATGGCGTTTGGAGGTAGACAACCTTCATAAAAGATTTCCGGGCGTGTATGCGGTAAAGGGTGTCAGCTTTCAGATTGCACCGGGTGAGGTACATGCACTGGTAGGGGAAAACGGAGCAGGAAAATCCACGTTGATGAAGATGATTACCGGAGAGTATAACCCGGATGAAGGAGTTGTACGGCATAATGGAAAAGAAATCCACCCCAAATCCATTTCAGATTCAATAAAGGAAGGGATTGCCATGATTCATCAGGAATTGGCACCTCTTCCGGAAATGAACATCGCACAGAATATTTTTCTGGGCGAGGAAATTATGAATGGGAAATTTTTGAATGACAAGGAGATGTATCACCAGGCAGAGGAGATTTTGAAAGATTATGGGCTTGTATTTACACCTCAAACAAAGGTGAAGCATCTGAGTGTGGCGCAGATTCAAATGCTGGAGATAATCAAGGCAGTAAGAAAGAATGCGGACATTATTATTATGGATGAACCCACATCGTCTCTGTCGGATGAAGAATCACAGAAGCTGTTTCGTTTGATACATGAACTCACGGAGAAACAGGTTTCCGTTATTTATATTTCCCACCGATTGGAAGAGATTCTGATGCTTACGGATCGAATTACGGTATTAAGGGATGGTCAGTTTATTAAGACCGTATCCGCACAAGGAGTAACACAGGATGACCTGGTGGAAATGATGGTGGGGCGTTCTTTGGACAATATCTATCCTAAAGAAGTGGTTCCAATCAAAGAGCCGGTATTAGAGGTTCGTAATTTTACTTCTAAGGGTGTATTTGAGGATATTTCTTTTACGGTACATGCTGGTGAAATTTTGGGCTTTTCCGGACTGGTTGGAGCCGGAAGAAGTGAAATCATGAATGCTATTTTTGGAATCGACAAAGTAGATTCCGGTGAACTTTATATGGGAGGGCAAAAGATAACAATTCGAAATCCCGGTGATGCAATTGCGAACAAAATTGCTATGGTTAGCGAGGATCGAAAGGTAAGAGGGCTTGTTCTTTGCCGTTCCATTAAAGAAAATATTTCTCTGCCTAATCTTCAAAAGCGGCATCCGGGAGTATTTATTAATGGAAATAAAGAGAAAAGAGAGGTTGAAGAGTATAGCAATGCGTTGGCCACAAAGTGCTCATCTATTCAAATGTCTACGGGAAACCTGAGTGGTGGAAATCAACAGAAGGTGGTTATTGCCAAGTGGCTGATGTCGGAACCTAAGGTCCTGATTCTGGATGAGCCGACCAGAGGAATTGATGTTGGAGCGAAATTTGAAATTTATAAAATTATGTGTGATTTGGCCAAGAAAGGTATTGCGATTATTATGATCTCTTCCGAACTTCCGGAGGTTATGGGCATGAGTGACAGAATTCTGGTTGTATCAGGCGGAAAAATAACCGGAGAATTTAATAGAGATGATATTGAAAGCGGAAAGATAACTCAAAAGACTCTTTTGAGCAGTGCGCTTCAGGAGGTATAGGAGGAGAAGATGGAACAGAGTAAGTTTAACATGGAATTTGCCAGAAAATATGGAATTTTGATGGTTCTGGTGGTGATGTGGATTCTTCTGATGATAGTATCGCCTACATTTCGAACAACAAAAAATGCAGTTAATATTTTGCGACAGGTATCTGTAAATGGAATTATAGCGATCGGAATGACCTTTGTCATTATGACGGGAGGAATTGACCTGACGGTAGGTTCTTTGGTGGCGGTAGCCGGTGTTGTGTCAGGAAGCATTCTGGTGGCAAATCCATCTAATGTAGCAGTTGCGGTAATAGCAGGCATTGTGATTTGTGCATTTTTTGGAGCGATGAACGGATTTTTTGTTGCATATATGGGTGTGCCGCCCTTTGTGGCAACACTTGCCGGAATGACAATTGCCAGAGGATTTGCATATGTATATTCCGATGGAAAACCTTACACGCTTGCATCGGAGGGATTCAGCTTAATCGGTAAGGGTATGACACCCATTGTGATTTTTGTCATTATTTTGATTGTGTGCCATATGTTTCTTTCCAAAATGAAATTTGGCCGATATATTTATGCCGTAGGCGGCAACGTAAAGGCGGCAGAAGCTTCCGGTGTAAAAGTAAAGCATATTTTGATGAAGGTTTATATTTTGAGTGGAGTGCTGACGGGAATAGCGGGAATTGTTCTGGCATCCAGAACAAATTCCGGGCAGCCGGCCGTAGGAACCGGGTATGAGACGGATGCAATTGCGGCTGCTGTAATCGGAGGCACTAGTATGACGGGAGGAATCGGAACGATTCCCGGAACTTTAATCGGGATCCTGATTATTGGTACACTGAATAATGGATTGAATTTGCTGGATGTATCTTCCTATTATCAGCAGATCATCAAGGGACTGATTATTTTGGGAGCTGTTTGCTTTGATATTATGTCTAAAAAATATCAAAGTAGATAATAAAAAAGAAAGGTGAGAAAATTATGAAAAAGAAAGTTTTAGCAGCAATTATGGCAGGAGTGATGCTTCTTGGTTTAACGGCATGCGGCTCCAAAGAGCAGGCACCGGCAGAGACGGACACACCGGAAACAGGTGCAGCAGGTGAGACGGAAGAGCCGGCAAATGAGGAAAACGCTTCCGGAGGTGAAACCATCAAAATTGGGGTTTTGATGAAGACAATGTCCGATACATATTCCAATAAGCTGGGTGAGGCTATTCAGGCATATGCGACAGATACATATTCCGAAGTAGAGCTTTATCTGATGGATGGACAGGCTGACATTGCAAAGCAGATTTCTCAAGCAGAGGACTTGATTGCGAAACAGGTAGATGTCATCATATTGAATCCTCAGGATGCAGATGGTTCCGCACAGGTTCTGGATTTGGCTGCGGACGCAGATGTTCCGGTTATTGAAGTTAATACGGAAACAACACGTACAGATTATGTATCCTTTGTAGGCTCTGATGACAGACAGGCCGGAGAAATTATGGGCAATTTTGTAATGGAACAGCTTGGTGCGGATGGCGGACAGTATGCAATTTTGGAAGGTGAGATGGGGCAAAGCGCACAGCTTCTTCGCTATGAAGGCTTAGAGAACACAATCCTTGCAAATGAAGCCTTTGACTGTGCCGCAACGCTTTCTGCTAACTGGTCCAGAGATGAGGCTATGGCGACTACGGAGGACTGGCTTGGAAAGTATGCGGATTTGAAGGCAATCATTTGTGAGAATGATGATATGTCTATGGGCGCTTTGCAGGCAGCGGAATCTCAGAATAGAGAATTGGTTATTATTGGAACAGATGCAATTCCGGATGCTCTGCAGGCTGTAAAGGACGGACGACTTTCCGGAACGGTACTTCAGGATGCTGACACGCAGGCGAGCACATCTGTTGATGTGGCTGTTAAAGTTGCGAAGGGCGAGACTGTGGAAGCACGGTATGATGTTCCCTTCCAGCTGATTACAATTGATAATGTGGATGACTTTATTGAATAAAATAGAATAGTATAGGCGTAAAATGCCCCGCTGTCAAAAACAATTAGTTTGTGTCGGCGGGGTTGTTTTTAACTTACCTTATATTATAGGCAAGGAATATTAACCAATTTGTAACATTCATTTAAACGAAATGGACTAACGGCGGGGTGAAACTGAGTTGACAAACCGCCCCGGCTATAGTAGGATGAAAACAGAAAATTTCGGAAAAACACAGGAAAATAAGTAGAGCAGGAGGATGTGGATATGTCATTTGTAACATCAG
Source organism: Candidatus Merdisoma sp. JLR.KK006 (assembly GCF_036941035.1). Taxonomy (NCBI): domain Bacteria; kingdom Bacillati; phylum Bacillota; class Clostridia; order Lachnospirales; family Lachnospiraceae; genus Candidatus Merdisoma; species Candidatus Merdisoma sp. JLR.KK006. The sequence continues at coordinate 41,043 of NZ_JAYMNS010000016.1, forward strand.
AGAAAATGCTTCTGGATGCCCAGAAAGGCGGCTACGCAGTAGGAGCATTCAATGTAGAAAATATGGAGATGGTGATGGCTGTCATTGCAGCGGCGGAGGAGCTTCATGCGCCCCTTATGCTTCAGACTACGCCGTCTACCGTAAAGTATGCAGGTCTTGATATGTATTTGGCTAACGTAAAGACAGCAGCTAAAAGGGCAAAGGTTCCCGTTTGCATGCATCTGGATCATGGAGACAGCTTTGATCTGGCTATGCAGGCCCTGAGAGTTGGCTACAGTTCTATTATGATTGACGGATCTCATAATGTGTTTGAGGAAAACATTGCAGTTACAAAGGCAGTGACAGATGCCTGCCGTCCGTCCGGGGTGCCTGTAGAGGCAGAGCTTGGCAAGGTAGGCGGCAAGGAGGATGATTTGGACGGCGGCAATGGCGGCTATACGGATCCTATGGAAGCAAAGGAATTTGTGGAGCGCACAGGAGTTGGCTCCCTTGCGGTAGCCATTGGAACGGCTCATGGTGTATATAAGGGAGAACCGAAGCTGGATCTGGATCGCCTGGCTGAGATCCGTAAAGTAGTTTCTATTCCGTTGGTCCTTCACGGAGCAAGCGGTCTTTCGGAGGAAGCGGTGAAGGAAAGTATCAAGCGTGGAATCTGCAAGGTGAACTTTGCCACAGAGCTGCGAATTGCTTATACGGACGGCGTGAAGGAATTCCTGGCGGCAAATCCGGATGCTTTTGATCCGAAGAAGTATGGCAAGGCAGCTATGGAGCATGTGAAGGAGATTGTAAAGCTTCGCATGAAGATGTGCGGCTGCGATGGAAAAGCAGAATAAGGCAGGAAGCAGGAAAGGGAGCAGAACATGAAGGTTCATCAGCTGGAGCAGTTTTACAAAGAGAATGTCGGCCGTTTTAAAGAACAAATGAAAAAACAGGAAAAGGAGCGGTTGGAACAGGTAAGAAAGCAGGTTCGTGAGGAACAGAAAGCGCTTTATGAAAAGAAGCTCCAGGAGTCCAGAGAAGCCAGACAAAGAGAACTTCGTCTGATACAGGAAGAGCTGATGCGGATTACAGAACAGGCAGCAGGACTGAAAGCTCAGATTGATAGAGCTTTAGTGGGAAAAGAAGAGTAATTACAGAGTGGGTGCCGCTTTAGAAGAAACTTTTGCGGCGCCCTCTTTTGCCATATAGAAAAGGGAAAGAAAATGATAGCAGATAAAAAAACAATAGATCGAAAAAAGGTGCAGCATTTGATTTTTATCGGTTTGTTTCTTTTGATAGAGCTCTTTTTAATCAGGCGCAGCTTTTATGGCTTTAATACAGCAGATGAGATGTATTATATAGGAACATCGGAAAGAATATATCGAGGGGAGAAGCTGTTGATTGATGAATGGCATCCCTCGCAGCAGCTCTGCAGTTTTTTGCTGCATCCAATCTATGGTCTTATTCGCACAATTATGGGCACTACAGAGGGAATTGTTATAGCCAGCCGTTTTTTATATCTTGTGTTTGAAGGTATGATTACAGTGCTGCTTTATCTGCGCTTTCAGCGCAGAGGAGCTGTGTCCTATGGTCCGGCTTTTTTGTTTTTGATATTTGTTCCCTTTGGCATTTGTGCTATGTCCTATAATTCCATTGAATTTGGGATATTGACATTGCTGTTAGCCATGCTTTCAGCGCAAATGGAACATTCGGTGCCGGAATATCTGTTTTGCGGGATTCTTATGGCGGCGCTTGTCTTGGCTAATCCTTTTGCGCTCCTTATGTATGCAGCTTATGGATTGATTTGCCTGGGGATAACGGTTCTAAATCAACGAAAAAAGAAGAAGACAGAAGGAGCTCTTTGCTTTAAAAATTTTTTGTGGATGACTTTGGGCGCCGGAATCATTTTAATACTTTTTGTACTTTTTGTATTTCAGCGCGGGACTTTACAAGAGTTAGTCGCCAATGTGCCTTATGTTATAGGGGACCCGGAACATCAAAATGCAGGTCTTTGGTATAAAACAAAACGTTATTTTGAATTATGCTTTAAGAGCTATCGGTATATGTTTTGCGGGTTGAGTCTGATTTATTTGGCAACCCTGTTAGATAGAAAACGCTGTGAACACAGTGTGGCATATATGCTTTTGGCTTCCGCAGCTGTTTTCCCAAGTATGGTTTATTACGGATTTATTGCTGAGCATATTCCGGTCAATTACCAGATGCTCCCTCTGGCATTCTGGTGCCTGGAAGCCTATTTTGTTACAAAGAATAAAGAACAAAGGCTATTCTATGGCTGGTACATGCCTGCCATGATTTTTACTATGATTGTGCAGTATGCTACAGATACGGGAATTGTTAATATCAGTGCGGCTTACAGTCTCTGCTCTTGTGTGGGGCTCGTGTTTGCTGCTCAGTGGCTGAAAGAAATATGGGACAGGGATGAAGGCAACTGGCTTTTTCGGCGCAAGGCAGGAGCGGGGCTTGTTTTTACAATTGTGTTTTTGCAATTTTTGGGAAGCTTTTATCTGCGGATGACATATGCATGCGGAGATGAACGCATGCCGATGCTTACTCAGAAAATGGAGAGAGGTCCCTTGAAAGGGGTTTATACTACAAAAGAGACAGCCAAGTGGTATGGAGAGGTATTGGAGGAATTGGACAGCCTGAATTTGACAAAAGAGGATCAACTGATGGTTTTTGGCGTGGCGCCATGGATCTACCTCTATATTGAGGCAGGCTGCGGCAGTTACTCTACCTGGCAGGTTTATGAGGGAAGTACGCAATTGTACGATTATTATACTTTGCATCCGGACAAATTTCCCAATGTTATCTACATGGCTCACTGGGCAGACATTTTCCTGGATTGTGAACTGTCAGAGCCTTTTAAGGAGAGAGGATATGAAGTAGTGTACAGAGGGACCGGAACCGTGATGATGGCACCAGAGCGGTCCTGGCCCGGGAAACAGACAGATGTTTGAGTGAATAAACAGAAAGGCGCTTAATGATGGAAAAGGTATTAGATGGGGATCGGAGAAGAGAGGAAATCATACGGATACTGGCAGACAGCGTTAGCCCGGTTTCGGGAACAGAGCTTGCCAGAAGGCTCCAGGTGAGCAGGCAGGTTATTGTACAGGATGTGGCTCTTTTAAGGGCTGTTAATAAAAACATTCTTTCCACCAACAAGGGCTATCTTCTGTTTGAACCTGGCAGGGGAGCAGGGGAATGCAGAAAGACGGTGTGTGTTCGCCACACAACAGAGCAGGTGCTGGAGGAATTTTATGCGATAGTGGACTTGGGAGGAAAGATTCTGGACGTAGTGGTTGAACATGAGCTTTATGGGCAGATAGCGGTGGACCTTATTATAGCCAGCCGGCAGGATGCAGATGAGTTTTATCAAAAAATGCAGGAAAATCGGGCAAAGCCTTTAAAGGAGCTGACAGAGGATGTCCATTATCATACGATTATAGTAAAGGATAAGGCGGCTATGGAGCGGATTGAGAAAGCGTTGGAAAAGAAAGGATTTTTAATGGAAGGTTGACTTTCGCCATTAGGTATGATAAGCTGTCTCTTGACTGACAAGACAGTTGACGTTACAACTGTGAAATGCTGAAAAGAGGAGCGGCTATGGAAAAATTAAAAAAGGTATGCAATCATATTTTTATTGACGGACTAAGCGGTATGGCCTTGGGTTTGTTTGCCACCCTATTAACAGGTACAATTATTCAACAGATTGGACTTCTTATAGGGGGGAATGCAGGGAATACGGTTTATTTCTTCGGAAAAATGGCGGCAGCTGTAACAGGAGCAGGGATTGGTGTGGGTACGGCCTGCAAATTTAAAGAAAGCCCACTGGTAGTTTTATCTGCGGCAACGGCAGGTATGATGGGAGCCTTTGCGTCCAATATTCTGGCGGGTAAGGTTTTGGTGGAGGGAGCCATTGTTCTGTCTGGGCCGGGCGAGCCGCTGGGGGCTTTTATCGCAGCTCTTGTGGGAATTGAACTGGGACATCTTGTATCAGGAAGGACAAAGGTTGATATTCTGGTAACGCCGCTTACGGTGATTTTGTCTGGCTCAGTGGTCGGACTTATTCTTGGGCCTCCTATCAGCAGCTTTATGGGAGCACTGGGAGCCGTAATTAACTGGGGAACGATACAGCAGCCTTTCCTGATGGGTATTATCGTGTCTGTCCTGATGGGCATGATTTTGACACTTCCTATAAGTTCTGCAGCCCTGGGGATTATTCTGAACCTATCCGGAATTGCAGCAGGTGCGGCAACCATTGGCTGCTGCTGCAATATGGTGGGCTTTGCGGTGGCAAGCTTTCGGGAGAATAAGGCGGGCGGTTTGCTGGCGCAGGGCTTGGGAACTTCTATGCTTCAGGTGCCGAACATTCTCCGCAGGCCGGTTATCTGGATTCCGGCCATTCTTTCCAGTGCCATTTTAGGTCCTATAGGAACCATGGTTATGAATATGCAGAGCAATGCATCCGGTTCCGGAATGGGAACCTGCGGATTGGTAGGCCAGATTATGACCTGGCAGGTAATGGCGCCTATAGAGGGGCCGGCAGTTACGCTTATCAAAATTCTTGTAATGCATTTTGTTCTTCCGGCAGTTCTGACACTGGCAATTTCTGAGTTTATGCGGAAAAAGGGCTGGATTCATTATGGTGATATGAAACTGGATTTGTAAAAAAATATAGTGGATATTCTGATCTGGGGCTGTTCTGTTTGGAACAGCCTTTTTGCTAAAATGAAATAATTTAGAAAAAATTTATATTTTTTATAATACTTTTTCTACAAGTGTTCCATATCCATGCTATAATAAAACTATTATGAAACTTCGCACAAAACTAATTATTACATTTCTGATTTTGATCTTAGTTCCGGTTCTGTTCACAGGAGTTGCTTTTTATGGTTTTGGAAAATATCAGATCAAATCCATAGAGGAGCTTTATGGTGTTGAGAATCCTACCTATGAGACATTCTCTAATACAACTGCTATGCTTAGCAGAGCTACACAGATTGTCTATGAGGGGATGCGGCAGAAGCTGGAAGAAAGTCCGGCGGCTTTTGAAGATCCGGAGTACTTGGCTTCTGTCAATGCAGAACTGGAGACTCGCCATTCTTTTCTGGTAGTGCGTAAAGGTGATACCTACATTTATTGCGGCAGAGAAGGAGCGCAGGAGCAGTTGTTTTCCATGCTGCCGGAGTATGAAAAGTATACAACCTCCCAGGATACCGGGATTTATGTGGGCGGAAATGTGCAGGTGCTGGCAAAGCAGCTGGACTTTACTTTTCCGGACGGCGCAGAGGGCAGTGCGTTCATTATTACATCTCTGCGAAGCATGATACCGGAGATGGAATCTCTGATATTGGATATGGTATTGACCATCTTGCTGGTTTTGGTATTTACCAGTGTAATACTGACGGCATGGATTTATAAAAGCATTGTTACCCCCATTCATCACCTGCAAGTGGCAACGAAAAATATTACAGAGGGAAATCTGGATTTTGAGATGCCGGCAGGGGGAGATGATGAGATTGGCGAGCTCTGTACAGACTTTGAGGAAATGCGCAGAAGGTTAAAGGAGTCTGCGGAGGAAAAGGTGGAATCTGAACGTCAGAATAAAGAACTTATCAGTAATATTTCTCATGACTTAAAGACACCTATTGCGGCGGTGAAAGGTTATGTGGAGGGCTTGATGGATGGAGTGGCGGATACGCCAAAGAAGCAGGAAAAATATCTTCGAACCATCTACAACAAGGCAAACGATATGGACCGGCTGATCAATGAACTGAGTTTTTATTCCAAGATTGATACCAACCGCATTCCTTATACCTTTGAGAAGATCAATGTGAATGCTTATTTTGCGGACTGTGTGGAAGAACTGTCCATAGAGTTGGAGGAACAGGATATTGAGTTGTCCTATTTTAATTATGTGGAGGAAGAAATTCAGGTAATTGCAGATGCAGAGCAGATTAAGCGTGTAATAAATAACATTGTTGGTAATTCTATCAAATATATTGACAAGCCCAAGGGTATGGTCAACATCCGGGTGAAAGACGTTGGGGACTTTATTCAGGTGGAGATTGAGGATAATGGAAAGGGAATTGCAGCCAAGGATTTGCCCCAGATCTTTGATCGCTTTTATCGGGCGGATGTTTCCCGCAATTCCTCTAAGGGAGGAAGCGGTATTGGACTTTCCATTGTGAAGAAGATTGTGGAGGATCATGGGGGCCAGGTGTGGGCTACCAGTAAAGAGCATACAGGTACAGTGATGTATTTTGTCCTTAGAAAATATCAGGAGGTTCCGATAACATGAGTAGAATATTGATTATAGAAGACGAAGAATCCATTGCAGATCTGGAGAAGGATTATCTGGAACTGAGCGGCTTTGAGGTTGAGATTGAAGGAGAGGGGACTAGAGGGCTGGAGAGGGCTCTTAATGAGGACTTTCAATTAGTGATTCTGGATTTGATGCTGCCGGGGGTGGATGGATTTGAGATTTGCAGGCTGCTCCGGGAGGCAAAGAATACGCCGATTATTATGGTTTCTGCTAAAAAGGATGATATTGACAAGATCCGTGGTCTGGGTCTGGGAGCCGATGACTATATGACAAAGCCATTCAGTCCAAGCGAGCTGGTGGCCAGAGTGAAGGCTCATCTTACCCGTTATGAGCGGCTGGTCAGCAGCAATGTGAAGGAAAATCAGGTGATCGAGATCCGCGGGATAAAGATTGACAAGACGGCTCGCCGGGTATGGGTGAATGGAGAGGAAAAGAATTTTACTTCCCGGGAATTTGATCTTTTAACCTTTCTTGCGGAAAATCCCAACCATGTGTTTACCAAAGAAGAGCTGTTCCGTCAGATCTGGGATATGGATTCCGTTGGCGACATTGCTACTGTGACAGTGCATATTAAGAAAATCCGTGAAAAGATTGAATTTAATTCTACAAAACCCCAATACATTGAGACAATATGGGGTGTAGGATACCGCTTTAAAGTGTAATAGATTGTAAGCCCTGCATATAAAAAGCGCTTCCAAGGCCGTACGGCTTTGAGAAGCGCTTTTTATCAGTCGTCTAAAATGGGCTGTCGGGCCTCGTATTTTTTCACAAGAGCCTGAATCCGATCATAGGGATCCAGCAGATCGCTGATGGACACATCATGATTCAAGGTATCAATAAGAAGAGCAATATATTTGCTCATATCGCAATTAATATAATAAGGGCGCTTCAAAAGCTCTGGTGTCTGGTAAACCAGATTTGTAGTGAGGACCCGGGAGATAATACCTTTCTCATAGGCCTCATCAAACTGATTCAGTCCATTGGTAAACAAACCAAAGGTGGAGAAGACAAAGATTCGTTCAGCTCCGCGTTTTTTCAGTTCACCAGCCACTTCTAACACGCTGTCTCCGGAAGAAATCATGTCATCCACGATAATCATATCCTTCCCCTTGATTCCTTCTCCTAAAAATTCGTGGGAAATAATGGGATTCCGTCCTTTTACAAGCTTCGTATAATCTCGCCTCTTATAGAACATGCCCATATCCAGTCCCAGAACATTGGCAAGATAAACAGCCCGGGACATACCGCCTTCATCCGGACTTATCACAAGCATATGCTCACTGTCAAGCTGCAGATCCTGCACATTCTCCAAAAGCCCTTTGACCATCTGGTAAGTCGAAGGAATAGTCTCGAAGCCGTAAAGGGGAATGGCATTCTGTACACGGGGATCATGGGCCTCAAAGGTGAGGATGTTTTCCACTCCCATTGCCACAAGCTCTTGAAGAGCAAGAGCGCAGTCCAATGATTCCCGAGCAGTCCGCTTATGCTGCCGGCTTTCATAAAGAAATGGCATAATAACTGTGATACGCCGGGCCTTTCCGCCGATAGCGGCAATAACGCGTTTCAAATCCTGAAAATGGTCATCTGGGGACATGTGATTCGTATACCCGTAGAGCTGGTAGGTTAGGCTGTAGTTGCAGACATCTACCATCAGATAAAGGTCATTACCTCTTACGGAATCGGAAAGGCTTCCCTTGGCTTCTCCGGAACCAAAACGGGGGGTTTTGGCTTCAATGAGATAGGAATCCCGCTCATAACCAGTAAAGGCAATGTTGGATTTGTGCTCCAGCTCACTGGAGTGACGCCACTTTACCAGATAGTCGTTGACCTGCTGACCTAGCTGCTGACAGCTCTTTAAAGGAATCAGGCCAAGTGATCCTACAGGAATGGTTTCAAGTACACGCTGACTGCGCTGTAACAACATAATATCCTCCGTTTTCTGGCACTAAGTGCCGGTCTGCAATTTTTTTCGGATCCGTATATCGGTTCCGGGAAGTTTTCGAATGGTATAGCTGCTGATGATACGGGACAGGGTACGCTCTGAGTAAATATTCTGCAGAGCTTCCATATCCAGATTGGAAGAAATTAAGGTAGCTTTTCTTCTTAGAATCCGTTCATTGATGCAAAGAAAGAACTGGGATACGGTAAAGGAGTTAGGCAGTTCTGTTCCCAGATCATCAATAATGAGCAGATCACAGTCCAAAATATAAGGATAGGCCTGCTGGGGAGAAGTATCGCCATGGTCATTTCCGAAAACAGCTTTTGAGAGAAGCTGAAATAATTGAAAGGCCGTTAAATAGACAACGGAATGCCCCGTGTCCATCAATTCCTTTGCGATACAGTTGGAAAGGAAGGTCTTTCCCGTCCCCACGGCTCCCAGAAGAAGCAGATTCTGAAACTCCCTGTCAAAGGCTTCAATGAAAAGCCTTGCATCCATTACATGATGTTTCATAATCTCCAGATCCTCTCCCTCATACCAGGAATAGGAAAAGGTGTGGAAATTTTCTTGCGCTAAAATTTCCTTTAAATGGGACTGGTGATAGATGAGTTCAATCTCAGCCTGTAAAAAACAATGGCATTTTTCAGTTCCTATGTATCCGGTATCCTGACAATCCGGACAGGTATAGGACGGCTCCAGATCCTTTAAGGTATAGCCGCCGGCTTCCAAAAGGCTTTGGCGCTTGCGGCGAAGCTGAGCCAGTTCGTTCTTTAATTGGTTTTGTCTTTCCGGATGGCCGTTTATGGAAGCCCGAACCTGTTCTGCCTGAAGAGAGACAAGCGAGGCGTCCAGAGAAGAAAGCAGTGGAATTTGATTTTGTATTTTTGTGAGGCGTTCTTCCAGCTCCCTGCGATTTTTTGCCTGCCGGCTGGCGTAGGTACGCATAATCGCCTCATATTGGGTATTCATCAAAGGCAAGGGGATTTCCTCCCATTAGTGGTTGATAAGCTGCTTTTCCAATTCCTGAAAATTGTAGCTGCGTTCCCGGAAATTATGAAATCGGCTGGATGGAGCAGCCTTTTTGGCCTGTACTTCTTCCGAATGGTTCTTTGCCGCCTGATGCTGCTGGTCCAGAGCTTCCAGATCGGATAGGCGGACAACGCCCCGTTCCTTCCAGCGTCCCAAGATCCGATCTGCATATTCAAAGCTGGGCTGATGGATGGCGGTCATAGTGCGGCTGCAGGCTTCTGCAATCAGCTCCTGCGAAAAGCCCCATTCCTTCATCCATTTATTCATATACACAATTTCTCCCTCCACCGGATTCCGGCCGGAAATGCCGAATGCCTTTAAGATAGAAAAATAGGCTTTGCTGTAGGTGGAAGTTTGCTGCTTGGCCTGGCTGACAGTAGTATAACCGCTTTTATGCCAGCCAAGGGCTACAGATTCTATGTAACGCAGACTTTTGTGCTGCTTGGAGACACAGTACTCCACCAGATATTCAATGAGATCTGCGCTGAAGCCCAAGGTGTCATGAAAGTACATGATTCGGGAAACCTCTGTGGAACTTAAGGTCTTTCCCAGATACTGCTCACAGATAAAAAGGAGCTGCTTTGCCTCGTCCTGTGACAAAGGGGAAACCGATGTAAAAGGAGAAGATTCGGAGGAACCTTCAGGTACCAAGGGAGCGTCTGTCTCCGGATTGGCGGCTTTCGCTTCGTTCTCTGTCAGGCAGATACCAGTAAGGGCCTTGGACTCATCATATTCCAGCTTTAACAAATGCATCTTTTCCCAATACTTTAAAGCGCGCTGTACATCGCTCTCTGTATGGTCAAACTTGTCCGCAATCAAGGAAATGGAAAGCTCCTGCATATCGGACTTCAGACAGCGCAAGAGGTACAGGTATACCTTTACGTATTCGCCGTTGGCGGCAGGCATATATTCGTCTAAAAATATGTCAGAGACTGGGGTGTGGCCTGTATGAGCCGGGCCGTGCAGTTGAAAATGGGTCATAATGCTTGCCTCCTTGGTGGGGATCGGCAGTACAGCTATATTCCGATGAGCGGAAGACAGCACTGCTTATTGCTTTTGTGAACATTTTACCATAACTCTTTCAAAATGCAAATGTTCTTTTTTGAAGTCTGTACCTTGAAAACTCAGGTGGATAATCCGGTTGGATTATGTGGATAATGTGGATAACTTTGTGGAGAAGTATTATTTGCAACCGACAAAGAGGGGATGTACACTTGAAAAATACAGGAATTGTTCATTTTGAGAGAAAAATTTATGTCAACAGTTTGTCCACAAAAAAATCCACATGTTTTTTAACCAAAATCGGTGTATAAACATGTGGATAATGTGGATAACTAGCGATTTAAAAGATTTTCTCCAATGTTTATCACATTTCCGGCGCCCATAGTTATGCACAAGTCCCCGTGTAAACATTTTTTTAATAAAAATTTTTCAATTTCTTGAAAAGAAGGAAAATAATGGACATCTGCACCTAATTTTTTCAATTCCGCCGCCAATGTCTGTGAGCTGATTCCCAGTGTGTCGGTTTCACGGGCGGCGTAAATATCTGCTAATACAATATGATCTGCCAGGGCCAGAGCTTCTGCAAATTCTGACAGAAATGCCTTGGTTCGTGTGTAGGTATGGGGCTGGAAGACGCACCAGATCTCTCTGTGGGGATAGAGGGACGCAGCTTCCAATGTGGCCCGGATCTCTGTGGGATGATGGGCATAATCATCAATTATGGTAAAGCCGTTTACCTGGCCTTTATACTGGAAACGCCGGTCCGTTCCGGTAAAAGAAAGAAGACCCTTTTGAATGTCTTCCGAAGAAATGTGAAGGGCCTTGGCCACAGCAATAGCAGCCAGTGCATTGGACACATTATGTGCACCCGGAACAGCCAATTGGACAGGTGTTTCATCCGTCCGGTCAATTACTGCCATAAAGGAGGCGTGGGCCAAGGTATCGTAGGAAAGGCCGGAAGCATAATAATTGCTCTCGGGGTTCATGCCGAAGGTTATTACAGAACAGGCCAGCCCCTCTGTAATCTCCTGATACTGTTCAATATCCCGGTTTATGATCAGAAGACCATCCTGGGGTATAAGCTGGGCAAAACGCCGGAAGGAATGGCGGATATCGGCCAAATCCCGGAAGAAGTCCATATGGTCTTCTTCTATATTTAATATGATCCCGACGGTGGGATAAAATTCCAGAAAGCTATTGGTATATTCACATGCTTCCGTAAGAAAGGTCCCGGAACGGCCTACACGGATATTTCCTCCGATTGAGGGCAGAATACCGCCTACTGAGATGGTAGGATCTGCGTTGGCGGCCATTAGAATAGAAGCAATCATAGAGGTAGTGGTAGTTTTTCCGTGTGTTCCGGCCACGGCAATAGCAGTCTTGTAGTTGGCCATAATCTGTCCAAGCAATTGGGCTCTGGAAAGCATGGGGAGCTTTCGGTCCTTTGCGGCGGCGAATTCCGGATTGTCCGGATGGATAGCGGCAGTATAGACAACCAACTGGCAGTCCTTGGGAATATTGGAGGATTTCTGCCCGATCAAAATCCGGGCGCCTCGGGCTTCTAAGTGTTTTGTCAGTTCGGAAGCCCTGCTGTCAGAGCCGGAGATACGGAATTGTTCCTTTAAGAGTATTTCTGCCAGTCCGCTCATACTGATGCCGCCGATGCCGATAAAATGGATAGAAATGGGGTTGTGAAAATCAATATGATACATTCGATACACATCCTGTCTTTTAATTATTTGCATTTCACTTATCAGTATAACCTTATTTTATGAAAATGCAAAGATTATGCAAGAAAAAAATACAGAAAAGAGGAAAAGTTAACAAGAAATGGGTATTGGTTTAATACAATATAGAGAAAATGCCGAAAACATTGTGAAAAACTTGTCGCAAAATGTTTAAAATAATTTGGCAAATTTATAAAAAAATGTTCACTATTTACAAGAGATATGGTATAATTCGTATCATAGACGAACTAATATTACAACAAGAGGTGATTACGTGATTAAAAAAGAAATGATTGCCATGCTTTTGGCAGGCGGCCAGGGAAGCCGTCTTGGCGTACTGACCGCCAAGGTTGCGAAACCGGCTGTTTCATTTGGCGGAAAATACAGAATTATCGATTTTCCCTTAAGCAATTGCATTAATTCCGGTGTTGACACTGTTGGAGTGCTGACACAATATCAGCCACTGCGCCTGAATACCCATATAGGAATCGGAATGCCGTGGGATCTGGACCGCAATATAGGGGGTGTTACTGTTCTTCCGCCCTATGAGAAGAGTAATAACAGTGAATGGTACACCGGTACAGCCAATGCCATTTATCAGAATCTGGACTATATTGACACCTATAATCCGGAGTATGTGTTGATCTTGTCCGGCGACCATATTTATAAGATGGATTATGAAGTGATGCTTGATTTCCATAAGGAGAACAATGCGGACGTAACAATTGCAGTTATGCCTGTACCAATGGAGGAGGCAAGCCGTTTCGGCATTATGATCACGGACGGTGAGAATCGGATTACCGAGTTTGAAGAGAAGCCGGAGCATCCCAGAAGCAATCTGGCATCCATGGGTATTTACATTTTCAGCTGGAAGATTCTGCGCAATGCATTGATTGAGATGTCCAGCCAGCAGAGCTGTGACTTCGGAAAACATATTATTCCATATTGTCATGACAACGGCAACCGTCTATTTGCCTACGAGTTCAATGGCTACTGGAAGGACGTTGGAACTTTGGGATCTTATTGGGAAGCCAACATGGAATTAATTGATATTATTCCGGAATTTAATCTTTATGAAGAGTTCTGGAAGATCTATACCAAGAGTGATGCGGTTCCGCCTCAATATATCTCTACGGAATCCAAGATTGAGCGCAGCATCATCAGCGGCGGCTCGGAGATATATGGAGATGTATTCAATTCTGTGATCGGATCAGGAGTTACGATAGGAAAGGGCACGGTGGTACGGGATTCCATTATAATGAAGAATACGGGCATCGGTGAAAATTGTACCATTGACAAGGCAATTATTGCAGAAGAGGTAGAGATTTCCGATGGTGTTGTTCTGGGAATAGGAGAGGATATCCCCAATAAAGTACAGCCGAAGATTTATTCCTTTGGCCTTGTAACCATAGGAGAGAATTCCTATATACCGCCAAATGTAAAGATTGGAAAGAATACAGCAATTTCCGGAGATACCACGCCGGATGATTACAAGGACGGCGTTCTGGAAAGCGGCGAGACATTGATAAAGGCAGGTGACAGATAATGAGAGCGATTGGAATTGTACTGGCAGGCGGAAGTAATCACAGAATGAGAGAGCTGTCCAACAAGAGAGCCGTTGCAGCAATGCCCGTAGCCGGAAGCTACCGGGGAATTGATTTTGCGCTCAGCAACATGTCCAACTCTCATATCCAGAGAGTAGCAGTGCTGACACAGTATAATGCACGCTCCCTGAATGAGCATTTGAGTTCATCCAAATGGTGGGATTTCGGCAGAAAGCAGGGAGGACTTTACATTTTTACTCCCACGATTACCGCAGACAATAATTCCTGGTACCGCGGTACGGCAGATTCTATCTATCAGAATTTGGACTGGCTTAAGAACAGCCATGAGCCCTATGTAGTGATTGCGTCCGGTGATGCTGTTTACAAGATGGATTATAATAAGGTGCTGGAGTATCACATTGACAAGAAAGCAGATATCACGGTTGTCTGCAAGGATCTTCCGGCCGGATCCGACACCACCCGTTTCGGTGTGCTGAAAACGGATGAGGAAGGGAGAATTTTGGATTTTGAGGAGAAGCCGGTAGAGACTCAGGAGAATACCATTTCCTGTGGAATCTATGTGATCCGCAGAAGACAGCTGATTGAACTGATTGAGAAGTGTGCGCAAGAGGAACGTTATGATTTTGTTCGGGATATCCTGATTCGCTATAAGAATCTGAAACGCATCTATGCATATAGAACTGCTGATTACTGGAACAGTATTTCCTCTGTAGAGTCTTATTATGAGACGAATATGGATTTCCTGAAAGCGGATGTGCGGAAATATTTCTTTAAGACATACCCGGATGTATACTCTAAAGTGTTGGATCTGCCTCCGGCCAAGTACAATCCTGGTTCTGACGTGAAGAACTCTCTGGTAGCCAGCGGCTGTATCATCAATGGAACCGTAGAAAATTCCGTTCTGTTTAAGAAGGTTTTCGTGGGAAATAATTGTGTAATTAAGAATTCCATTATTCTCAATGAGGTATATATTGGGGATAATACGTACATTGAAAATTGCATCGTGGAAAGCCGAGATACCATTCGCGCCAATTCTCGTTATGTGGGAGAGCATGGAGTGAAGATTGTTGTGGAAAAGAACGAGCGGTATGTACTGTAGTACATGAAAAACATGCAGTGGTTTACGAAGTGAACCATAACATAAATTGAGTTACAAGTAGATTCATGCCTTTGGAAAAAGGGGGAACAAAAGAAATGCAGATCACAGATGTACGCGTACGGAAGGTCGCAAAAGAAGGAAAGATGAAGGCCGTTGTGTCGATTACCATTGAAGACGAGTTCGTAGTACATGACATCAAGGTAATTGAAGGGGAAAAGGGATTGTTTATTGCAATGCCAAGCAGAAAGGCAGCCGATGGAGAATATCGGGATATTGCCCACCCCATCAATTCCGGGACCCGTGATCAGATCCAGAAAATTATTCTGGAAAAGTACGAAGCAGCATTGTTGGAAGCATCAGAGGAAGCCTGATTGGGATTATAGATCGTTATGTTATGAAGAAAGTGGTAACAGAGATGTCGTTTTTATAACGGCATCTCTGTTCTTTTGCCTTGCAAAATGGAAAAATCTCCTGTAGTATAAAAAAGGTGTTTTTGTTAGGTTCGTTTTTTAATAGGAGAGTTGTAATGTATATAATTGCAGGCTTAGGAAACCCCACAAAAAAGTATGAGCATACTCGCCATAACATTGGATTTGATGTAATTGACCATTTGGCGGAACAATATAATATTAGTATGAATACTAAAAAATTCAAAGGCGTCTGCGGCGTTGGTACAATTGAAGGGAACAGGGTGCTGCTTCTCAAGCCTCAGACCTTTATGAATCTCAGCGGAAACAGCGTTGGGGAAGCGGTGGAATTTTATAAATTAGATCCGGCTCGGGAACTGATTGTTATTTATGATGATATCGATCTGGCTCCCGGCAATCTTCGGATTCGGAAAAAGGGAAGTGCCGGAGGGCACAATGGCATGAAGGACATTATAACCCATCTTGGAACTCAGGAGTTTTTGCGGATTCGAGTTGGCGTGGGAGCAAAAATAGAGGGTCAGGATCTTGTGAACCATGTGCTTGGGCATTTTTCAGGAGAAGATCGAAAGCTGGTGGAGGATGCCATCAGTAATGCCGCAGATGCGGTTCGCCTGATGGTGCAGGAACAGACGGATACTGCCATGAATCAATATAATAAAAAGGTTGTAAAAGAATGAAAGCCTTTCTGGAACCCTTAAAAAATTTAAGTGCATATGAAGAAATTCGGGGAAAACTGAAAAAGAATCGGGGGGTATTGCAGCTCTCGGGCTGTATCGATTCCCAAAAGGTCCATATAGCCTGGGGCTTGGCACAAGACTTTCCCTTCCGAATGATTCTGACCTACAGTGAACAGAAAGCAAAGGAAATCTATGAGGACTGTCGCTGCTTTGATCAAAGGGCAGTGCTCTATCAGGCAAAGGATTTCCTCTTTTTTCATGCAGACATTCAGGGAAATCTTCTGGTACAGCAGCGCATTCAAGCATTGCAGGCACTGCTTACGCAGTCGGAGATTACGGTGATTACCACTTTTGACGGGTGTATGGATCGCTTAAAGCCTCTGGAGCAAGTGAGGGAAGAACTTCTCTGTATTGGGACAGAAAGTCTGGTTGAGATAAAGGCATTAAGCGAAAGACTGACCCGGCTTGGCTATGAGCGGACGGGGCAGGTGGATGCTCCTGGCCAGTTTGCGGTTCGGGGCGGTATTGTTGATATTTATGGTCTGACAGAAGAGAACCCGTGGAGAATCGAGCTTTGGGACGAAGAGGTTGATTCTATCCGAAGTTTTGATGCAGAAAGCCAGCGTTCCATTGAAAACTTAAGTGAAATCGTTATATATCCGGCGGCGGAGCCTATACCGGAAAAAGAGGAAAGGGCTGTAAGCTTTCTGGATTATTTTCCCGTGGATAAGAGTGTGCTTTTTCTGGATGAGCCTGCAAGGCTTTTGGAAAAGGGAAATACTGTAGAAATGGAATTTCGGGAAAGTCTGGCTAATCGTGCAGAAAAAGGGGAGATGCTGCCGAAAGAGGCCGGGCTGCTCTATGGCGCAGAAGAGGTGACGGCCCGGCTGAATGGGCGAAATTGTGTGGCTTTGTGTATGCTGGAGCAGAAATCTGCTGCGTGGGAGATTACGGGCAGATATCAGATTGAAGCAAGGTCTGTCAATCCCTACAATAATAGCTTTGAACTTTTGGTAAAAGATTTGAAGCGATGGAAACGGGAGAAATATGCAGTAGTTTTGATGTGCGCTTCCGGAACCAGAGCAAAACGTCTGGCAGCAGATCTGCAGGCGGAGGATCTGAACAGCTTCTATACTGAGGATCCGGACAGGGTTGTTCAGGAAACGGAGATTATGGTCGTACACGGCAGTGTCCACAGAGGATATGAATATCCTATGGTGAAATTTGCTGTTATTTCAGAGACTGATATTTTTGGCAGAGAAAAGAAGAAGCGGAAGCGGCATAAGACTTATGAGGGGCAGAAGATTCAGAACTTTTCAGAGCTCAGCATAGGCGATTATGTGGTTCATGAGAACCATGGTCTTGGCATCTATCGGGGAATTGAGAAGGTAGAAGTAGACAAGATCATGAAGGATTATATTAAGATTGAATATGCCAAAGGAGGAAATCTCTATATTCTGGCGACTCAGCTGGAGATGATCCAGAAGTATGCCGGAGCAGATGCCAGAAAACCCAAACTGAACCGCCTTGGGGGAAGCGAATGGGTAAAGACCAAAACAAAGGTTCGAGGCGCAGTTCAGGAGATTGCAAAGGATCTGGTGGAGCTTTATGCAGCGCGTCAGGAAAAGGACGGCTACGTGTACGGACCAGATACTGTCTGGCAGAGAGAGTTCGAGGAGCTGTTTCCTTTTGAGGAAACAGAGGATCAGCAGCTTGCCATTGAGGCAGTAAAACGAGATATGGAGAGTACCCGGATTATGGATCGGCTGATCTGTGGGGATGTAGGCTATGGAAAGACGGAGATCGCAATCCGTGCAGCCTTCAAAGCAGTGCAGGAAAATAAGCAGGTGGTCTATCTGGTTCCTACGACAATTCTGGCCCAGCAGCATTACAATACCTTTGTTCAGAGAATGAAGGAATTTCCTGTCCGAGTGGATATGCTGTCCCGATTTCGAACTGCTACAGAGCAGAAAAAGACCATTGCAGATCTAAAAAAAGGATTGGTGGATATTATTATTGGAACCCATCGGGTGCTGTCGGCGGATGTAGTGTTCAAGGACCTGGGACTTTTGATTATTGATGAGGAGCAGCGCTTTGGAGTGGCCCACAAGGAGAAGATTAAGAAACTAAAAGAGAATGTGGATGTGATGACCCTGACAGCAACCCCTATTCCACGAACACTTCATATGAGCCTTATCGGAATTCGGGACATGAGTGTTCTGGAGGAAGCGCCCCAGGATCGGGTGCCTATTCAAACTTATGTAATGGAATATGATGAAGAGATGGTTCGGGCAGCTATCAGCCGTGAACTGGGACGGGGAGGACAGGTTTATTATGTCTATAATCGGGTGAACACCATTGTAGAGATGACAAACCAACTGGCAAAGCTGGTTCCGGAGGCTAATATTGTCTTTGCTCATGGACAGATGAAGGAGCAGGAGCTGGAACGGATCATGTATGACTTTATTGCAGGGGATATTGACGTGCTGGTTTCCACTACGATTATTGAGACGGGGCTTGATATCTCCAATGTAAATACTATGATTATTCATGATGCTGACAATATGGGTCTGTCTCAGCTCTATCAGCTTCGGGGCCGGGTAGGGCGTTCCAATCGGACAGCTTATGCCTTTTTGATGTATCGTCGAAATAAGATGCTGAAAGAGGTGGCAGAGAAACGTTTGGGAGCTATTCGGGAATTTACAGAGCTGGGGAGCGGCTTTAAGATTGCCATGCGGGATTTGGAGATCAGGGGGGCAGGAAACCTTCTGGGAGCGCAGCAGCATGGGCATATGCAGGCGGTAGGCTATGATCTCTACTGTAAGATGCTGAATGAGGCGGTGAAAAAACAGAAGGGAATTTCTGTGTCTGAGGAAGCATTTCAGACTTTGGTAGATATTGAGCTGGATGCCTATATTCCGGATACTTATATCCGCAGTGAAAGCCAGAAGCTGGATATCTACAAGAGGATTGCCGGTATTGAAGCAGCGGAGGAATGTGAGGATATGCTGGAAGAGCTGCTGGATCGATTTGGGGATCCCCCTAAATCTGTGCTTAATCTGCTGGCAGTGGCAGATCTGAAGGTAAAGGCTCATAAAGTTTATGTAAAGGAGATTGTAGAGCGGCCGGAAGAGCTCCGTCTTTATTTATATGAGAAAGCAAGGCTTAATCCGGCAGAATTTCAGACATTTATCAGCCGGTTTGACGGGCGGATGCGGTTTCTGGCTGGCGAGAAGCCCAGCTTTTTATACCGCAGGGCCAAAAACAGCCGGGATGATGAGAATGTGATAGAGCTTGTAGGAGTTATATTGGAAGAGATGCAGGCGCTGCGGGAGGAAGAGGACAAATGAATTGGAGAAAGATAGGTGCTGCATGGCTGATGACGGCACTGCTGCTGAATCTATGTGCAGGCTGCAACAGGTCGGAAGAATCGTCGGGAACACCAGCAGCAAAGCTGGGAACGGAGACTATCACACTGGAAGAGGCTGTATTTTATACCAGAATGCTTCAGGAGCAATGGGAGATATCTTATTATGATTCCTACGGAGCGGATATGTGGCAGGCAAAACCGGAATTTGGAGAAGGTACAGGGGAAACCATGGAGGAAGTTCTCAAAGAGAATGTGATGGATATCCTTACGGAAATCCATCTTCTTTGTGCGCATGCTGAAGATTATGGGGCGGAACTGACCAAAGAGGAAAGGAAGACCCTAGAAGCTCGGGCGGAGGCCTTTATGAAAGACAATACTCCGGCAGTGCTGGAGGCAGCAGGAGCTACAGAGGAAACTGTGGAGCAGTTCCTGACATATAATGAACAGGCGTCAAAAACTGCGGAATTTTTGAAAGAGGAATATGAACCAGAGATCGATGAGGCGGAAGTTCGAGTAGGAAAGTTAACCTATTGTCTGTTTGCCACAACAGGAACCTTTGACGCAGAGGGGAACCAGACACCTTTTACAGAGGATGAGCTGCTTAAGGTTCGCTCGGATGCGGATAAATTTGTTCTCAGAGTTCGGGAACTGGGGGATATTACAGCGGCCGGAGCAGAGATTTCCCATACAGTGATTGATGTTTATTTTAATGATAAAACGGATGGAGGAGCTCATGAGCTGGTAGCCCAGGCAGCCAGAGAGATGGAAACAGGAGAAGTCTCCGGAATAATAGAGACTCAGGAGGGATACTATATTGTTCAGAAAACAGCAGAGTATGATGAAGAAGCCTCAAAAGAACGTATGGAAGAGATGAAATATCTCGCCAGAGAAGATTATTGTGCTGAACTGATTGAGGAATGGAAGAAAGAGACACCCCTTGAAATTCTGGACGAGGTTTGGAGCGCGGTTCGAGTGGACAAGCTGCTGACAGAGCAGTAGGATAAAAGCAACAGCTGTGAAATGTCTGTGTCCCGGTAAAAGACCCCTTGCCTATGGGGGAAAAACAGATTATAATGGACAAAGAATAAATACAGGAGCCCACAAAGAAACAGCATAGGGCTTCGAGAAAATGGAAAGGTAGACAAAAAAGATGAAAAAGAGGATAATCAGGATCTTATCTCTGGTATTTGTGCTGGCCTTTGTGCTGACAGGCTGTTCCGGGAAACTTGATGCTTCCGAGACCATTGCGGTTCTGGATGAGACCACCAATATAAGATTGGGAGAATTCAGCCTGATGCTGCGTTACCAGCAGGCGCAGATGGAGACTTATTATGGAAGCATGCTTGGGGGCGGCATTTATCAGCAGGAGATGCCGGATACAGGTGAGATCTATGGAGATACAGCGAAGAAGAGCCAGATGGATGAATTTAAGCTGCTTTATGTTCTGGAAGCGGAGGCGCCTGATTATGAAGTGGTATTGACAGAGGAAGAAAAAGCAGCAATTGCCGAGGCTGCAAAGGCATTTATGGATGCCAATACGCCGCAGCTGAAAAAGGCAGTTGGAGCAGAGCAGGCAGATGTAGAGCATCTTTTAACGCTTATGACAATACAGAATAAAATGTATGATGTCCTGACTGCGGATGTAGATTCGGCAGTTTCCGACGAGGAAGCGGCTCAGAAGCGAATTACTTATGCATTTATCGCTACGACAGGAACGGAAACTGACAGTGAGGGAAATACGATTGATCTGACAGATGAAGAAAAGGCAGAGAAGAAGGCGGCTCTTCAGGCAGTCGTGGATGAGGCGAAGACCAGCGGTGATCTGAGTGCAGCGGCAGAGGGCAAAGAAAATATTACTGTAAATACTACAACTTACGGAGCTGACAGCAGTTCTCCGGCAGAAAGTGTACGGGCGGCGGCAGATACCCTGCAGGATGGGGAGTTTGCAGAGATTGTGGAGGCGGAAACCGGGTACTATGCAGTACAGATGGTCAGCACCTTTGACAGGGAGGCTACCGACAGCCAGAAGGAAACCATTGTCCAGCAGCGCAGGGATGAGCTTTACAATGAGAAATGTGAGGAGCTTCAGGAAGCTCATACTTTTACGACTGTGGATGAGGTGATGGGAAAGCTGACCTTTAGCCAGACGTTTGTTTTGAAGACGGAGCAGTAAAAGGTATTTTACGACTTGGAACGGCTCATTGAGAATGTTACAAAAAATTTAAGGAAATATTAAACAAATAATAAAGAAAATGACAAAAAAATGGGATATCCTTGAAAATATCCCATTTTTTATTTCGATTTTTTTTATGTAAACAGTTGAAAAGCGTAATAAAGGGTGTTATACTAAGACTACTGTTAACAAAAATCTGCCCTTTTCAAAAGAGGGCAAGGGTGTAATGAAGCAAATGAGGAGAAGGAACATGAAGGGAAAACGATTTTGGGCGATCAGCCTTTCGGCTGTTTTGGCAGTGTCTATGCTCGGCGGCTGTATTCGGCCGCAGGTAACAGACGATATGATTCCTACGGTAACGAATCTGGGGATGACGGAGGAATCAATACCGGTGGAGGAAGCGGTAAATGTAATAGGACTTGCTATGAACACCTCTTATATGGCAGAGCTTACGAGACTGGACGGGGATAATACACAGGCTGCAACTGTGGATGAAAAGACTATTCCGGTTGTATTGAAGGCCACATCTATGGATAAGGATCTGAAGGTAAAGATTGTTAACCAGAAGAATGACCGGGTCATCACCGGAACACAGTTCGAGGTTACAGTTACAGATTCCAATAAAAAGGCTCAAAGCTATAAGGATGAGGATAAGGATGGAATCATTTACATAAAGAATATGACTCCCGGAAGCTGTACGATTTCCATGAAGTCTTCTGGTTCCTACAGTGCGCCGAAGGATATTCAGGCTGAGGTTAAGGCAAATCTGGAATACAAGGTAGTGGATGTCACAGATGAGATCAAGAAGGAGAGTGAGATCAATGTGGCCAAGGAGGATTCCAATACTACCGGTAACAGTGACGCTGGTACGGCTTCTGTGCTGAAGGATACGGTGGAGTTTGTAGAATCTGATAAGACTGAGATCATGAAGCAGAAGGTGGACGAATATGGGACGCCTATGTATGAGAAGATCATCAGTGAGCCGGCGAAGCATCATAAGGATGATAATGGAGACGGCAAATGTGATCGCTGTAGTGTTAAGATGGCCTGTGAGCATACATATACAGAAAGTGTAACAAAAGAGGCTGGTTGTACAGAGACCGGAACGAAGACATTGACCTGCAGTAAATGCAAGGATACAAAAACAGAAACAATTGCGGCAAAAGGGCATAGCTATGAGAATGGGAAATGCAAGAAT
Source organism: Candidatus Merdisoma sp. JLR.KK006 (assembly GCF_036941035.1). Classification (NCBI taxonomy): domain Bacteria; kingdom Bacillati; phylum Bacillota; class Clostridia; order Lachnospirales; family Lachnospiraceae; genus Candidatus Merdisoma; species Candidatus Merdisoma sp. JLR.KK006. The sequence goes on from NZ_JAYMNS010000016.1 coordinate 63,575, forward strand.
TGCGGAGCAATTGATTCAAATCATACACATGACTATAGTGTAGTGGTGACAGAGCCAACCTGTACGAAGGATGGAGAGAATAAATGCTCTGTATGCGGCTCTTCAACTTCCGTGCCGAAAAAGACAGAACATGATTTTGATGAAAACGGAAGTTGTAAAAATCCGGAATGTACAGTTACAAAGCCGGTTGAAGGTAATGAGACAAATAATTCAGGTGCAGAAAGTGCTCCGACTGCTGAAGGAACCGCATCTGTTTTGAATCATACATTGCGTCTGGTTGGAGCGGCAAGCGGAGAGAAGATCGTTTATGATACTACCAGTGCACCGATTATGGAAGGCACCGGTACATACAAATATACCGGTTGGCAGACCATTGACAATGCCACCTACTTCTTTGATAAGAATGGCAACAAAGTAACAGGTACACAGGTTATCCAGGGCATTCAGTATACGTTCAGCAGTGAGGGTATTCGTTCCGGAACTATCGGAATTGATGTATCCAAGTACCAGAAGGGGATTAACTGGCAGAAGGTAAAGAATGCAGGTATTAACTTTGTTATTATCCGCTGTGGATACCGTGGTTATGGTTCCGGTGTGCTGGTAGAGGATCCGATGTTTGCTTCTCATATCAGCGGAGCGAAAGGGGCCGGCCTGCGTGTAGGCGTTTACTTCTTCAGCCAGGCAATTAATGAGGCTGAGGCAGTAGAGGAAGCAAGTATGGCAGTGAAGCTGGCTAACCGTTATGGAATCAACATGCCTATTGCTATTGACAGCGAATATGCTGCAGGCGGACGGGGCCGTGCAGATGGTTTGTCCAAGGCGGATAGAACCAAAATCACGATTGCCTTCTGCAATACAGTAGCCAATTCCGGTCATACACCTATGGTATACGCCAGCAAGAACTGGTTCTCAGAGCACTTAAGCCCATCCCAGTTCCCGGGCAGCTATCGTATCTGGGTAGCGCAATATGCCAGCAAGTGTACATATAGCGGACGTTACGACATCTGGCAGAATACATCAAAAGGACAGGTTGATGGTATCAGCGGAAACGTAGATATGAATGTGAGCTCCATTTGACGGAATCAAGTGAACAATTGAAAGCTAAATAGTTAAAAGTAAAAGGGCGTTTCACTTCTGGATAAAAAAGTGAAACGCTCTTTTTGACAGTTTTATAAACTGTTTTGTAGACAGGTATTAGATTCCCGAGAATTGAATACTTAACAATAATTTCTTTCACTAAATTTTGATTTTGCATTATTCGGGTTAAAGAATAGATGGTTTGGATAATTTCAATTCTTCTTATAAGCAAAGGTTTTCCGGGCCACTCCCAGCTCTTCGTTAGCAGGAATTACATGGATAGTCACAGGAGAAGAGGGAAGTGATATCACTGCATTTTCACTGTAATCCAGGTTCTTTTCCGGATCCAGTAAAATTCCCATGTGTTTTAATTGGTTACAAACAATATGGCGAATCGTACAGCCATGCTCTCCGATTCCGCCGGTAAATACCAGATGGTCAAGGCCTCCAAGTTCAGCATAATAGGAGCCAATATAACGAACAATGCCATTGCAGAATACATGAATTGCCAATTTAGCCCGTTCATTTCCGGAATTGGCTGCTTCTTCAATATCTCTCAGATCATTGCTGACACCAGAGATTCCCAGAAGGCCGCCTTTTTTAGTGAGTCCTTCCATAATATCTTCCAGCTTCATGCCTTTTTCCAGAAGAAATGGGATAATAAAAGGATCCATATCACCATTCCGGTTAGACTGGATCAATCCAACCTGCAGAGAGAGACCAAAACTGGTATCCACGCTTTTTCCATTATCAATCGCACATAGAGAACCGCTTCCGCCCAGATGACAAGAGATAGCCTTACCGGTTGAGCCATAAAGCTCTGACAAGGTTTCCGCCACGTAGCTGTGGGAAGCGCCATGATAGCCCAGGCGCTCAATGCCGTATTTTTCATACCATTCATAGGGAATGCCATAGAGCTTTCGCTCCAAAGGAATGGTGGTGTGGAAGGCGGTCTCAAAGGCACCTACCAGCATAGCATCCGGAGTCAGCTTCTGAAACCGGCGAATAGCTTCCAAATAAGGAATGTTGTGAGCAGGGGCTACTACCAGATATTCTTCCATACCCTTCAGAACTTCTGGTGTCAGCTCGTGAATTCCATAATGATCCTTGGAAAGTACGGTTTTAAAACCTACACGCTCCAATTCCTGCAGATTGGAGAGTACACCGTATTCGTGATTGAGGAGGCAGTCAAGAAACATCTGAATCCCCTCTGTGTAGGTAGGAATACACAGATTTTCCCGAAAGATTTTAAAACCATCCGGCTTTTTAAAATGAAAGATGGCACTGTCCAAGCTTCCTACTCGTTCCACTTTTCCTTCTGCCAGTACCTCGTCCCCTGGCATAACAAATAGTTTGAACTTCAAAGACGTACTTCCTGCATTGCATACTAAAAGCTTCATAAAACCTCCTACTATTTTAAGTACTGTATCACTTATATAATGTTTTTGGTTAAGAACCATTTAAAGTATAACAAAAACCCGTTTTTAACACAATAAAAATAAACGGAAACCGTATTTGTGACATGAAAATCAGGAATTAATTGTGAATTTCAGAAGCAAATGATCTTCGAGGAAGAGGAAAAGTGTGTTTTTCAGGTATAAAAATCCGCCGTTTACAAATACTATTTCCAGAAATGGTCAGAACAGTAAATGGAGGAATATTTTTATGAAAGCTACAGGAATTGTCAGGAGGATTGATGACCTGGGAAGGGTGGTCATCCCGAAAGAAATCAGAAGGACTTTCCGGATCCGGGAAGGCGATCCGCTGGAAATATTTACCGATCGGGAAGGGGAAATTATATTGAAAAAATACTCTCCCATTGGAGAATTAGGACTCTTTGCAAAGCAATATGCGGAAAGTTTGGCTCAAACAACGGGGCTGATGGTCTGCATTGCGGATCGGGATGCTGTAATTGCGGCAGCCGGAGGAGCCAAAAAGGATTACATGGGAAAAGCTATCAGCCATCAGCTTGAGGATGCGATTCAGGAACGAGAGAATATTCAGGCATCTGCAGGAGAAAAGAGATATGTAAAAATTGTGGATGAAGATATGGAAGACTGTTATGCTCAGACCATCAGTCCGATTCTCTGTGAAGGAGATGCTATAGGCGCAGTAGTTCTATTCAGTCGGGATCCAAAAGCTAAAATGGGAGAGGCAGAGCAAAAGCTTGCTTATTCTGCTGCTGGGTTTCTGGGGAGACAGATGGAGCAATAGAAGAAAAATTTGAAGAAGCATGGTGAGAAATTCCCCCATGCTTCTTTTAATGATACGCAAATAAATGTGCAATATATACAAAAATAATATAAAAAGATCGTCACATTTTAACAAAATAACAAAAATGAGTTGACAAGTATAAGAAAATGATTTATTATGAATACATAAGATATGTGAGCGCTAACATAAATAGCAATAAAAATCATAATGTTTGCAAACAAAATCCTGACGAGGATTAATTTTATACCAAATATGTGAGCGCTAATATATTTTGAAAGAACTTATTTTAGGTGGAAGGTTTTAAAAAAAGGAGGTAAAATGAAAGCAAAATTATAGTGAAAGGCATTGGAAGGGGGTAATCACGTGGCAACTATGGATGATGTTGCAAAACGGGCAAATGTATCTCGCATGACGGTATCGAGGGTTATTAACAATAGCGGTTATGTAAAGGAGGAAACCAGGCAAAGAATCAATGAAGCCATAGAGGACTTGAAATTTAAGCCCAATATGTTCGCTAAAGGCCTGGTGACCAGAAAAAGCCGAAGCATAGCATATGTAATGGTAAATATATCAAATCAATATCACAATATGGTCAGTAAGGGATTTGAGGCGGAGGCATTTGAACATGGATATACGACTATGATGTGTGATGCTCATACGGCCGGCCGTGTTACGGATTATGTTAATATGCTTCAGGAGAGATGCATTGACGGTGTATTGCTGCATCACCTGGCAATCACGGAGGAACAGGTGAGAGAGCTGGAAAATGCCGGAATCCATTGCGTTATCATGGATAATGAGACAGACTTGGACGGCGTAAACAGTGTGAATACGGATAATAAGCAGGGGGGACGTTTGGCAGCGGAGCATTTGCTTTCAAAGGGGCATACCAGGATTGCATGTATACATGGTGCTTTATATCCGATTCAAAGAGATTCTCTTACCTATGAAGAGACTTTTCAGTTTAACATCTGGAAAAAGAGGACCGAAGGCTTTCAATCGGTTATGAGAGAAGCCGGTCTGCCGGATCACTATTTATATCAGGGAAGAGGTTTTGGAGATGTGACGCTCACGAACTTGGCAATTGATCAGATGTTTGCGGAAAAAGAGAGGCCGACGGCCCTTTATTGTGAAAATGATTTTATGGCAATGACTGCCATTGGCGTATTACAGGAGAGAGGGGTCCGCATTCCGGAGGATATGGCAGTAATAGGGCATGATGGTCTGGAGTTTTGCCAGATCGTGCATCCCTATCTTACAACCATAGCCCAGCCGAGATACCAGCTGGGAAAGACCGCAGCGGAAACACTGGTTCAATGTATTGAAAAAAAGAAAGAAAAAGTAAATCTGGTACTTCCGCCAAGCGTGCAGGAGGGAGAGACAACCTAGCTGAGCGAAACAGGAATCAGTAATATCCTTAACAATGCACAAATCAATATACAGTCACATGTATTTTAAACCGGAAATTGATTTAAGCTAAGGTGTAGTTGGAAGGGATGCTACGGAAGTTTAAGGAGGAAATAAAATGAAGAAATGGTTAAGCTTACTTATGGGAATTATGGTATTTGCGATGACACTTAACGGCTGTTCAAAACAGGCGGAACCGGAAGCGGATCAGCCTGCGGCAGAAGATACAAAAACAGGCGGCGAGGAAGAAACGGCGTCACCCGAGGAACTTACATCCATTACCATTGGCTATGCTGCTCTGGATGAATCGCAGGAGCATTTGATTCCTGTTGGAGATAATATTGAAAAGGTTGCCAAGGAGATGAGCGAGGAGTTGGGGATCGAGATTAAGGTAATCCGGGTTGATAATGCCGGCGACGGGGCAAAGGCCGTAGAAAATGTGGATAATCTTTTGCTGCAGGGGATAGATGTGCTGGCAGAGTTTAACCTTGATTCAGCGGTTAACGATACTATTTGGGAAAAATGCCAGGAAGCAGGGGTGCCGGTTATGGCTATTGACATTCCGGTAGGTGATGCTCCGTTTATGGGTGCGAATAATTACGATTCCGGATGGAAATGCGGGGATGCACTTGCTGATCTGGTAAATGAGAATTGGGACGGACAGATTGATGCGGTATTTTTCGAGCATACACCGGAGGCCGGAGAGGTTGTTCAGATTCGTATGGACAGCATTTGGGATGGACTGGCAGAAAAAACAGACTATACGGTAGATGAATTGAAGGCAATGACCACTACGGTATCTATGGGTGATGACGCAATTCTGGCCCAGCAGCTGTGTGCGGACTTCCTGACGGCGAATCCGGACAAGCATCACATTGTCATCGGTTCCATTAATGACATCGGAGCCCAGGGAGCTTTTGCGGCAGCTCAGGCGGCAGGAAGAGAAGATGATGTATTCATTGTAAACCATGGGGTGTCCGTCTCTACAAGAGAGAACATTTATCAGCAGATAAATTCCGGAGAGAGGAACTGCTGGAGGGGCGGCGTCTCCTATTTCCTGGAGCGCTACGGAGAATATATCGTTCCGGGCTGCATTGAACTTGCAAAGGGCAATACACCGGATGCGGACAGTCTGCTTATGGATCATATCTTTATTGATGCGGACAATATTGAGGAATGGTATCCACAGGCGGAATGGGCACAGTAAATCAGTTGACACCCGGCAGCAGCGAAAGCTCTGCCGGGTGTAATAAAAAGAAGCGAGGAAAGAAAAATGTCAGTAAAGACCGTGTTAGGAAATATAGAAGCATCCCAGGTAGGTATTTGTGCGCCTCATGAGCATATTTACATTGATATGAAGGTTTTTTTTGTCCCTCCGGAAGAAATAGGAATAAAGAATCTGGCATACAAGCCTGTTACAATGGAATCCCTGGGAATACTAAGAAGGAATCCCTTTGCCGTGCTGGATAATGTTTCTTTAATGGACGAGGAGACACAGATAGAAGAGATTCTGGCTTTTAAAAGTGCCGGCGGCAATACCATTGTAGATGCCAGCAACATCGGGCTTGGGAGAGATCCGGAACTGCTGGCCAGAGCGGCGGCCAGGACGGGCTTAAATATTATAGCAGGCTCCGGCTATTATGTGGAAGGAGCTCAAAGGCCGGAAGTATTGGAATTGACGGCAGAACAGATAGAAGAAGAGATTGTTGGAGATTTGGAAAAGGAGATTGGACATACGGGGATTCGTGCCGGCTATATTGGGGAGATTGGCGTAAGCCATGAGATGTTTCCTTTTGAAAAAAAATCTCTTATAGGAGCCTGCAGGGCGCAGGTCCGCACAGGTGCACCCTTGATGATTCATATCAATCCATGGTCCACCCAGGGAATTGCGGCAATGGAGATTGTAAAGGAGCACAAAATTGACCCTGAGAAAGTCATCATCTGCCACAGCGATGTGGAGAATAGGGAGGATTATATTTTCCGATTGCTGGACATGGGAGTATATATTGAGTTTGATAACTGGGGAAAAGAGATGTTTACGGACCGCTGGGATGTGAAGCCGGGCTCCGGGCGATTTGTCAGCGATTGGGAAAGAGTATTGCTGGTAAAGAAAATTGTAGACAGAGGATATGCAAACCAGATGCTGTTGTCTACGGATTTATGCTTGAAGTCTCTTCTTCATAAGTATGGCGGCTGGGGTTATGACCACGTATTGAAGCATATACTTCCCATGCTGGACGAAGTAGGCGTAAGCAGGGAACAGATAGAAACAATGCTGAAAGTAAATCCGGCCCGGTGGCTGGACTGGTAGAAAGGGGAGACATAGAGTGGGCGAAACCATTCTCAAAATGCAGCAAATTACAAAGCGATTTCCCGGGGTACTTGCCCTTGATCAAGTAGATATCACGCTGAACCGGGGAGAGGTGCTGGCTTTGGTAGGGGAAAACGGCGCAGGAAAATCCACACTGCTTAAGATCCTTTCCGGTGCTTATGTGAAGGATGAGGGCGTGATTGAATATGATGGCCGCATGATAGACGGCTACACGCCAAATGAGGCCATAGATATGGGGATTAGCATTATTTATCAGGAGCTGGATAATTATGGAACGCTGACCGTAACGGAGAATATTCTTGTTAATGCACTGCCGAGAAAAGGAGGAAAATTCAGTCCGATTGATTGGAAAGCTGCCAATAAAAAAGCCAGTGAACTCATTCACCGCATAACGGATGAAATCGATGTGACAGCCAGAATAAGTACTCTGACGGCGGCCCAGCAGCAGCTGGTAGAGATTGCCAAAGCAATGAGCCGGAATATGAAGATACTGGTTATGGATGAGCCTACCTCCGCACTGAATCGTGTTGAGACAGAACAGCTTTTGAAGATAGTGAAGAATCTGGCGGAGCAGGGAATCGGTATTATCTATATTTCTCATCGGATGGATGAAATTTTCCGGATTTCAGATCGGATTCAGGTAATGCGGGATGGAAAAAGCGTATCATCTTTCATGACATCAGAGGTGGATGAGGAACGGATTGTAAGGGAGATGGTGGGACGAACGCTGGACAGTATGTATCCTCACACAAAGCAGACGCCGGGAGAGTGCATTCTAAAAGTAGAGCATTTGACCTGCGGAAAAGCGAAGGATGTAAGCTTCCGGCTGCACAGAGGAGAGATCTTAAGCCTGTTCGGGCTAATGGGAGCCGGCCGTACCAGTATGGTAAAGGGGCTGTTCGGGGATCAATATATACGGAACGGAACCATTGAGATACTGGGAAAGGCCGCTCGGAACCATTCGCCCAAGGAGGCCATACGAAACCACATTGCATACGTCCCAAATGAGCGGAAGCTTGAGGGCTTGATGCTGACAGATACGGTCCGGTTTAACATCAGCATTGCCGTTGTGGATATATTGGAGAAATTTTTGAAGATAGACAAAAAGGCAGAGGCCAGGATGGTGGAGAATTGGATTGAGAAGCTTGGTATACGGACACCCTCTGCGGAGACAAAGGTTGTTTCCTTAAGCGGAGGAAACCAGCAGAAGGTAGTGATTGCCCGATGGCTGGAGACAAATCCTGAAATTCTGATTTTAAACGATCCGACTCGGGGTATTGACGTAGGCGCAAAAGCGGAAATCTATCGCCTGATGGAGGAGCTTTGCAGGCAGGGCATGGGAATTATTATGATTTCCTCGGAGCTGCAGGAGACATTATCCATGGCGGATCGGATTCTGGTAATGAGCGAAGGGAGAGTAACGGGAGAGGTGTCAAGAGAGGAAGCAACACAGGAAAGTCTGATGAAGCTTGCGGTAGGAGGCAAGGGATGAGAAAGGGATGAATTGATAATATGGAGAAGCGTATGACGTTAAAGGACAGAATAAAAAAAGGCGGAGGAAGTGAAATCACCATTTGCATAGCTTATATAGCGCTGTGTGCGATCTTCTCCATTCTGTCGCCGAATTTTCTGTCAGGAAAGAATTTTATTAACATAGGTATTTATTCGGCAATCATGGGAATTACGGCAGCAGCAACCACACTGGTCTTGATCTGCGGCTGTATTGATATCTCCGTTGGGGCTATTATGGGTCTGACAGGAATGTCAAGTGCAATGATGCTGAAGGCCGGAGTGCCTATTTTCGCCACTATACTGATCGCCGTATTAATTGGCGCCCTGGTGGGAGTGATCAATGGTCTTCTGGTATCAAAAGGAAAGATTGTTCCAATGATAGCTACAATGGCAACGATGTCCATTACCAGGGGCATTGCTTATCTCACCAACGGCGGAATTTCCATTGTAGTCAGCAACAAGCAGTTTACCTGGCTGGGCAGAGGATATATGGGACCGGTCCCTTTTATTCTGGTTGTAATGGCAGTGGTGTATGTTGTCATGTTTTATGTATCAAAATATACCGCCTATGGAAGAAAGCTATACGCAACAGGTTCCAATCAGAGAGCAGGCTATCTTGCCGGTATTAATACGGACCGGGTGATCCTGAGCGTGTATGTGATTAACGGCTTATTTGCCGGAGTGTCGGGAATTCTTATGGCCGCCCAGTCCGGAGCAGGGCTGCCTACGGCCGGCGACGGATATGAAATGACCATTATCTCCGCCTGCGTATTAGGCGGAACCTCAATCAATGGAGGAAAAGGAAATGTTTGGGGAACTTTAGTGGGCGTGTTGCTTTTGACCAGCATTTCCAACGGACTGACTATGCTGGGAATCTCCAGCTTTTGGCAGCAGATCATAAAGGGAGCTATCCTGCTGGCAGCAGTATTGATTGACGCATGGAGAGGCGGGAGCTATAAAAAGGTATGAGTAACATCTTGCTGTTATACCATTAGGTACAAAACATGTATAAATGTAGGAAAGGAGAAGGGAAAATGAGTGGAAAAACGTCATGGTATATTATAGACGGATACAGGCCGCCCGTAGAAAAGGGTGGTGCGGATGATTATATTGGGCATGAATGCATTATGATTTTGAATTGCAATGATGAGGACGCACATGTAGAGCTTGATGTATATTTTTCCGACCGGGAGCCGGTGCTAGGAATTCCGTATGTTGTTCCGGCAAGGCGTGTCCGGGCATTTCATACGGATGATCAGACGGTGCTGGGAGAGCTGGAGCTTGGAATCGGCAGGCAGTATTCTCTCAACATCCGCAGTGATGTAGGGGTAATTGTACAGTATGGACGTCTGGACATCAACCAGGATAATATGGCATATATGGCTACTCTGGGCTTCCCAGGCTGACAAATAGAGGTGTTTATTACTTTCGGGTGTGAAGAAATGGAGGTACATGAGTCAATGAGACCCAAAATTGAGCAAAGGGAATTTGAAGAACGGGTAAAAAAAACGCAGGAAGCGATGAAATCTGAGGATCTGGATTTATTGTTTGCTTATGGAAATGAGGCAGAACCCCAATATATCCGTTATTACAGTAACTATTGGCCGAGCTTTGAGGTGGCAGGCGTACTGATTCCGGCAGAGGGTGAGCCTACCCTCATTATAGGACCGGAAAGTGAGACATTTGCAAGAAGTGTATCCCGCATTTTGCGAATACGCAGGGTGCTGGCATTTCGGGAATCCTCGGAACCGGAGTATCCGGAGGCGGTGCTTAGTACGATGGCTGAAGTGATTCTGGAGACAATGGGCAAAAAAGCGCCTCAAAGGATTGGAATCGCAGGCGGCTGTTTGATTTCCCATGTGGTTCATTTGGCATTGGAAGAGGCCCTTAAGGAGCTTGGGAATCCCATGCTGGTGAAGGCGGATATGCTGGCAGCCAGGCTGAGAGCGGTAAAATCCCCTGCTGAAATTGCATGTATGCGGGAAGCCTATCGGATTACCCAATGCGCAATGAAAAAGGTATTGGATGAGATAAGACCGGGAATGACGGAAGAACAGGTAAGGGGAGTTGCGGTTGGCACCATGTATCAGGAAGGTGCGGAAGGAGAAGCATATCCTTGCTGGGTCCTTGCGGGGGAAGGCTCCAATTTGGCTATTGGAAGATGCAGGGGGAAAGTAATTGAGCCTGGGGATTTGGTACATATCCAAATTGGCGCCAGGTATGAGGGATATGCCTCTACCATGGGAAGAGCCGTAATTATGGGAAAAGGAACGAAAAGCCAGAAGTCCTTGATTGAAGCCAGCCTGGCAGGTCAGAAGGCGGTTCTTGAAACGGCGAAAAGCGGCGTGAATGCGAAGGAAGTGTACGATGCTTACTATGAAGCAATCAAGGCCCATGGGCAGGAGCAGCATATTCTTTACGGCCCGGTTCATGGAACCGGATTGATGGAAGGCGAATTTCCGTGGATTGAATCGAATTCCGATTTCCCGCTGGAGGAGGGAATGACCTTTTGCACATGTATTTATCTGGGGGATAATGAGAATCGGATTGGAGTACGGTTTGAGGATGGCTTTCTGGTAACAAAGGAAGGAACGGAAGCATTTTCGGATTATGGCAGAGAGCTGATGGAACTTAAGCGGGAGACATGAAAGAGCTTATAAGCTGCAATATGTGAGCGCTCGCATAGAAAGGAGATGGAAGATGGAGAAAATATGTATACCTAAAAGCGAATTTCAGGAAAGAATTGAACATATACGGAAGCAAATGCATAAGGACGGGTTAGATGGAATCTTTGTTTACGGGGATGAATATCGGAAAGAAAATTTGAGGTACGCATCCAATTATTGGCCCATTTTTGAACGTGGGGCTATGCTTATGGGAAAAACGGGGCAGCCCATTGTTCTCTGCGCCCCGGAAGGGGAACAGGTGGCCCGGGAAATGAGTGTATGGGAGGATGTGAGACTTGTACCGGACTTCCTGTGTGTAACCGTGCCCGATGAGATTGATTATCCCTTTGCATCCTACACCAGTTTTCACAAGCTGGCAAAGGAGCTTCGGGGCGCCGGCGAATTAAACCGTTTGGGCATTGTGGGAATGGGCGATATGTCAGCGGAGCTTCTTGACAATCTGAAAAAGTCGTTTGCGTGTGAGCTTATGGACTGCTCCCAAATGTTTTATGAAATGAGAAAGAAAAAAAGTGCAAATGAAATTGCCTGTTTAAAAGAAGCAGCCCGCATTGCGGAAATAGGATTTCGGGCCATGATGGAAGCGGATCTGATTGGCAGAACAGAGCGGTATGCGGCAGGAATCGCAGAGGGAGCGGCACGGCAGGCCGGAGCCGAGGATATTACATTTACCGTCTTTGGATCGGGGGAGCGTTCGGCTAAAATTGTCGGCAGGCCGGAAAATAAGGTGATTGAGGATGGAGATATGATTATGTGCGCCCTGGCTGTCCAGTATGAGGGCTATGTATCCACCTGTGAAGTGCCTTATGCGGTTGGAAATTACAGTGAAGAGACAAAGCGTGTAATTGATGTATTGATTCATGCGGGCGCAGCCGGGCTGCCCTATCTAAGAGCCGGAGAGCCTATGGAAAATTTTGTCCGTGCGGTTAGAGACTATTTTCGGAAGGAAGGGCTTTCCGAGTATGATGTATATCCGCCTTTGCATGGTATCGGGTGTGCCGAGGCCGAAAGCCCCTATCCGGATGAAAATACGGAAGAGCTTTTTGAGGTGGGGATGACTTGCAATACGGATATCAGCTTGTTTGGGCTGAAAGGAGGCTCCAACCGGGTAGAAGAATCCTTTGTGATTACGGAGGAGGGAGCGGAGAGTATGTTCCCGTTTATGCGTGCTTACTTCGAAAGATGGCTGACGGAAAATAATTGATGCTATTTTCACCTTTTCGATGTACAATAAAGGAAAATACATCTGTAAGGTGAAGAGAAAGGAAGGGAATCAAATGAAAAATTATCGTGCAGAGCTGGTAGGCGTATTCGGAGATCCCGTAGACGGCAATCCCACAGGAGTAACTATGGAGGCGGCTTTTGCGGACAAGGGCCTCAATTACCGCTATTTGACCTTGAAGGTGCTTCCGGAGGACCTTGAGGATGCCATGCGTTCCTTACATGTCCTCCATATGAAGGGAATCAATCTGACCATGCCTCACAAAATAAAAGTGATTCCTCTTCTTAATGAGCTGTCAGAGGCAGCGGGCATCATTGGTGCGGTGAATACGGTGGCGCTTCGTGAGGACGGAACACTGTTCGGTGAGAATACGGATGGAAAGGGCTTTGTACAGGCACTGCATAACCGGGGAATTTCCTTAGAGGGAAAAAACATTACACTCCTTGGGGCGGGCGGAGCGGCAAAAGCTATTGGAGTGGAATGCGCCCTGGCAGGAGCGGCCGCCATTACCATCATAAACCGTACTCTGGAACGAGCCCGGGAACTGGCAGATACCTTGAAGAAACATACCAAAACAGAAGTGTCCTGTGAGCAATGGGAGAGCTGTCACAGAATTCCGGAGAATACGGATATCTTGATTAACGGCACCTCCATAGGTCTGCACCCGAATGGGGATCAGAAGCCGGATATTGACTATAATGGGATTACCCCCAATATGATAGCAGCGGATGTAGTGTTTAATCCGGTAGATACCCTCTTTTTAAAGGAAGCTGAAAAGCAGGGGGCTGTGGCAGTAAACGGCTTGGGTATGCTGGCATGCCAGGCGGCGCTGAACTTTAAGCTTTGGACAGGGGTGGAGCCGTCTCTTAAGGTGATGGAAGATACCTTGAGGAAAGAATTTCAGTAATTCTCTTTGGGGATTCCAAGAGGAAGCAATGCAGGCGTTTGCTTATGGCACACAACGAGTTTTAAAATTATAGGTTGATAGTGACGGAATTGCCATAAAATATTCTGAGGCAATTCCGTTTTACTATTTGCTTGTAAAAACTTGTCATCCTGTAAAATAAGATGTCTGATTATTTGTGTAAATATATTGAATTGCAGAAAACGTATAAAAATAGAAGAGATTTAAAAAAAAGTTGTGCGATTTTATAATAAGGTATTGACAATATTCGATTGTTATATTATTATGTAGTAACAAAGCAACGTTATTACAAAAAAGGAATAGGAGAGGATTTCAAATGAAGAAAAAAGCATTATTATCAATTCTAATGACGGGTATCCTAATTGCAGGAATAGTTGGCTGTGGGGGAAAGTCAGAGGCTCCGGGGACGGAAGCGAATACATCAGCACAGGAACAGCAGACAGAAGAATCTGCTGTAGAAAGCGGTGATGCGACGGCAGAAGAGTATAACTTTGTATACCTTTCACCTTCCACGGAATCTGAGTATTGGCAGTATGCGGAGACAGGAATCCGAAATGCAGTTCTGGATTTGCAGGAAGAAAAGGGAGTAAAAATTAACTTTACCGTGAGCGGACCAGCATCTGAGTCGGAGACAGACGCTTACATTAAGGCATTTGAAAGCGTAATTGCTTCCAAACCAGATGTGATTATTACAGCAACTTTGGCACCGGACGGAACAGTTCCCAAGGCACAGGAAGCACAGAGCGCAGGCATCTATGTGAATTTTGTAAGCATGGGACTTGAGGGCGGAGATTCTCACAATTATGATGACATATATGGTGTACATTATTATTGCAATAATACAGTTATTGGGGAAACGGCAGCAGCTGCTATGCTGGAGGCGCTTGCGGATCGTGGAATTGAACCCAAAGGAAAAATCGGTATGCATATGTCTGTAGTAGTGGAAACGCTGGAAGAGCGTATGGACGGATTTAAGGCTTACATGGCTGAGCATGCACCGGAGCTGGAATGTTTGGACACCCTTTATAATGAAAATGATGTAAACAATGCACAGGCGAATGTGGAAACCCAAATATCCACCTATGGTGATGAGCTCATCGGCCTTTATGGAGGAAACAACGTGTCCGGTGACGGAATTGCACTTGCAGTTGGCGGTGCGGAGCTGGGAGATAAGATTGTAGGGATCGGAGTTGACTCTGATAGTGTTGAGATTGAAGCTCTTGAGAAGGGAAATCTTTATGCCATCATTGTACAGACACCTTATGAGCAGGGCTATAATGCAGCAATGAATGCAATGACTTATCTTGAGACAGGAGAGAATACAGAGACAGAAAAGCACATTGACTGTACCTCTCAGGTAGTTACCAGTGAAAATATGAATACAGATGAGAGTAAAGCACTGCTGAATCCTAAGATTCTGGCTAAATAAGCTGCGTTTTGAGGATGTAGATATAGGGCTGCACCCAGGGTGCAGTCCTGCCATATATGGAAAGGCGGTGGCTTTTAGGATGGATGATGCTCTGCTTAAAATTGAAAATGTCAGTAAAAGCTATCCGGGCGTAAAGGCACTTGATAAGGTTAGTATGACTATACATAAGGGAGAAATTCGGGCATTCCTCGGAGAAAACGGGGCCGGAAAATCTACATTAATCAAGTGTATCATGGGCGTGGAATCCCCAGACGAGGGAGTCATCAGCGTTAACTGTGATGGTGAGTGGAAATCTCCAAGGAATCCTGTAGAGAGTAAGGAACTTGGGATGTTTGCAAACTACCAGCACGTGAACATTGCGAAAGAGCTAAGTATTGCAGAGAATTATTTTTTGGGAAGAGTTCCGAAAACAAAGCTGGGCTTTGTAGACTGGAAAAAGATGTATTCAGACAGCCGGGAGGTTGTAGATAAGTTTGGAATTGATATTGATCCAAGAGAAAAAATCAGTAATTTGACAGTGGCTATGCAGGAGATGGTCACTATCAGCAAAATTTCGGTAAATGATACCATACGCCTTGTGATTTTTGATGAGCCTACAGCTCTTTTGGAAAATGACAAAGTGGAGATTCTTTTCCGGTATATTCGGGAACTGAAGAGCCAGGGAGTCAGCATTATTTACATTTCCCACAGGCTGGAAGAGATCGTAGAGATCTGCGACACGGTTTCGGTCCTGAAGGATGGTGTATATATAGATACAAAAAATGTTTCAGAAGTAACCAAGGATATGCTGGTATCCATGATGGTGGGACGAGAGATAGGTGATATCTATAATATCAGCCACATGGATCCAGGGGAAGAATTGCTGAGAGTTGAACATCTGAGTCACAAAAAATATTTTAAGGATGTTTCCTTCTGCCTTAAAGCCGGAGAAATCCTGGGCTTTTCAGGGCTTGTGGGAGCCGGGCGCAGTGAGGTTATGCGTGCCTTGTTTGGTCTTGAAAAGCTGGAAGCTGGTGAGATTTATATTAAGGGAAAAAAGGCAGAGATTCGCTGCCCTCAGGATGCAATCTATCAGGGGATTGGGTTTCTTACGGAGGACAGGCGTTTGGACGGAGTTGCACTGCCCTTAAGTATTGAAACAAATATCAATGCGGCCTCCTATGAGGGAATCAGCAGATTCGGCGTGATCAGTTTGAAGCAGGAAAAAGAACGGGCAGAGAGATACAGGGAGAGAACAGGAATCAAAACGCCAAATATCCAACAGAAAGTGGAAAACCTTTCCGGAGGAAATCAACAGAAAGTAGTTATCTCCAAAATCCTGTGTGCAGGGTCGGACGTATTGATTTTTGATGAGCCGACAGTTGGCGTTGATGTAGGTGCAAAACAAGAGATTTATAAGATTATGGAGGAGCTTGCCAAGGAAGGAAAAGGCATTATTCTAATTTCTTCTTACTTGCCGGAGGTTATGGGATTGTCGGACCGCTGTATTGTGATGGCAGAAGGAAAAGTAACCGGAGTATTAGACAGAAATGAACTGGAGTCTGTGACAGAAGAAACAATGCTGAAACTGGCATCCACATCCTAAGATAAAGTTTGGGGGAAATAGATATGAAAGAAAAGAAGAGAGATTTCAGCATTTTCCAGAGAACAGAATTTTCTCTGATCTTGATTATTTTGGCATTGTACTTGGTGGCCGTCTTTGGAACAGCTAATTTTTTCACAGAATATAATCAGATGAATATTCTTAAACAATGCTCTATTAATGGTGTGATTGCAATTTCTGCTACCATGATCATTATCACAAGCGGAATTGATTTGAGTTGCGGTTCCATTGTTGGCATGTCAACCTTGATGGTGGCCATGGGGCAGGCAAAGTGGGGAATGTCAATTCCGGTATCTATTATTATAGCCCTTTTTGTAGGTGTCCTCTGCGGTTTGTACAATGCAGTTATTATTCACGAATTGAATGTGCCGCCTTTTATTGCAACACTGGGAAGCATGACAATCATTCGCGGCCTTATTAAGATAATCAGTAATGCAGGAACCATTGCAGGGCTTAAGATAGAATTTACCAATTTGGGCGTGTGCTCCTTTCTTAAGATTCCTTATCTGGCATGGCTTTGGATCTTTGTGGTCATTGTGGGATTTTTTATTTTGAAGTATACTTCCTTTGGAAGGAACATTTATGTTCTGGGCAGCGGTAAAGAAGTGGCAAAGCTCTGTGGCATTTCTATTCGGAGGACCATTTATATGACCTATGGATTTGCGGGTTTTCTGTGTGGAATTGCAGGGATTATGCTGGCAGCCAGAATTAATAGTGCAGTTCCGGCTGCTGGTCAGGGTTATGAGATGAATGCTATTGCTGCCTCAGTTATTGGAGGCGCCTCTCTTGCAGGAGCAAAGGGTGCAATTTTTGGCACTGCATTGGGTACAATTTTAATGACACTGATTGACAATGTGGGAATTCAGTTTGGAATCAATTCCTTCGTTATGGAGATTAGCACAGGTGTTCTTATCACTATTGCAGTAGTAGTAGATCAATTAAAAAATAGAAAAAGTAATTAGGAGGAACACAGATATGAAGTATATTATCGGAACAGATGTGGGAACCCAGTCGATTAAGGTACAGCTATATGATCAGAAGCTTAATCTGGTAGCCCAAACAAACACACCTCAGTATGTAGATACACCAAAGCCTATGTGGGCTACACAAAAGGCGGATGCCTGGTGGGAGATTGTAAAAGACAGTATTCACAAGGTTATGAAGGATGCAGATATTTCCAGTGAAGATGTGGCGGCTTTCGGATGCTGCGCACATATGCATGGAGCCGTTCCGGTAAAGATGGATGGGACAGTAGTGGAAGAGGATGTGCAGCTATACTGTGATAAACGGGGCAGCAGGATTGCGGAAGATTTCGCAGCCAGCCTTTCGGATGAAATTTATCAGCATTCGGCCAATGCGCCTATTGCTTCCTGGCATGGAATAAAAATCCGCTGGCTGAAGGACAACCGGCCAGAAGTATATAAAGCTGCGGATAAATTTTTGACACCCAAGGATTTTATCAATTTTAAGCTCACTGGAAAAGCATGTATCGATCCTTCCGAGGCTTCCGGAACTTTTGCCATGGACTGTGAGACTGATGAATGGTCAGATCAGCTTATTGGTTTTTTGGGCATTGACAAGGCAAAGCTGCCGTCTATTAAGAAAGCTTATGAGGTTATTGGCACTGTTAGCGAGAAAGCGGCTATGGAAACAGGACTTTCCACAAAGACATCCGTTATTACTGGCGGAGGTGATATGCTTAGCATGCTCTATGTGTCTGGTATGAATAAGCTGGGAAGCGTTGTGGATATTACAGGTACAGGTGCCACAATACAGGCTTATACCAGTAAACCGGTTATGGATAAAAGGATTATGAACCTGCGCCATGTACTGAATGGATGGGTACCCTTTGGAAATATCGATTCTGCCGGCGGCGCATTTCGGTGGCTGCGGGATAACTTAGCCAAGGATGAGACGAAGAAAGCTCATGAGAATGGAAAAGATGAATATGCGTATCTTTGTGAGTTAGCTGAACAAGTACCTGCAGGTGCAGACGGCCTCTATTTCCTCCCCTATCTAATGGGTGAACGAACAATGGGAAGCGCAGATTCCAGAGGTTGCTTTGTTGGCCTTTCTTTGGAAAAAAGCATTTCTCATATGGTTCGAGCTCTTCTTGAAGGTGTAGCCTTTGAATTCAAACGTACCTTGGATATCTTTGAGGCCAATGGGGAAAAGATTCAGTTAGTGTACCATTCCGGCGGAGCGGCCAAGGGTGACACCTGGAACCAGATTAAAGCAGATATTTACAATGTTCCCATTTATACTTTAGAGGCAGATGAAGGCGGAGCTTTGGGTGTGGCGCTGATGTCTGCAGTTGCCATGGGATTTGTGGATAATCTGGAAAAGGGTGCAGACAGTCTCTTGAAGGTTAAGAAGATTTATCAGCCCAATAAGGCAAATCGAGAATTATATGATAAGGCTTATCAGGTATTCTGTGAGCTGCATGATGTATTGCAGCCATCCTTTAAACATATGGCTCAAGTGCAGGAGGAGAAATAGGCATGGATTTTAATAGGATAAAAGATGCGGCTCTTGCAAAGCGGGTCAGGGAGGAAGGTGCGGCGCTTGTGGCACATTGCCATTTTGGGGTGCAGGGACTTACAAAGACAGAGGAGGATGTAAAGAAAGCCCTCTATCGTCTGTTGGATACTGGTTTTAAGCCAGTAGCTTTTGATACAGAGCCAACCTTTGTTAAGATGATCCAGGAGATTACGGAAGGAAGCATCCGCCTTCATGCGGCAGTTTCTTATCCACTGGGCCGTATGACGCTTAAAAAGAAGCTTCAGGATTTGGAAACTCTTCGAAAGCTTGGAATTGAGGATACCTGTGTGTGCCTTGACTGGCAGGCGATCTTCTCACACCGCTATGGGGATGTGGAGCGTGAAGCAGCAGTGATTATGAAGGAGTTTGATGGGAAATTTTTTAAGAATGCTTTTGTGATTCCGGCAACACTTCTTAGCGACACAGAGATGATAGAGGTTTTGAAGGCTCTGGATGCTGCGGGAGTATATTCTGTGAAGGTGAATCCAGGATGTAAGCTGGGAGTGTCTTATGAAGAAGTAATGCTGATTAAAAGGCATTTCCCCAATCGGTTTGATATTCATCCCTCCGGAAATATCCGCACATTAGAGCAATTTGAAAAATATTTGGAGCTGGGCTGCCAGGTGATCCATACGGCGAGCACACTGGATATTGCAGAAACCTATATGCAGAGACAGCTTCGACTGTATGGAGGGCTGTGCGAATGAAATATGCAGACAAGATGGAGTTTTCCAATATTCAGCTATATGAAGTTAGTGATATGCAGATAGAAAACCTTGTATTGAAGGCTGCCCGTACCGGGGCAGGTGTAGTAGTAGTAGGACCTTCCGGAGTTCCTGTGGTCAGTCGGGTGCTGACAGCAGAGGATAGAATTCTGGTGGACTGTGCACTTTCTTATCCTTCAGGAGCGTATCTGACAGAGCAAAAGGTACAGGAGATTGAGGATGTACTGGAAGAGTTGCCTCAAATTAACGAGCTTTACATCGTAATGCAGGTAGGAACTTATTTGAGCGGACACAAAGATATTATGAAAGAAGAACTTGTAAGTCTTGTAAAATCAGCAAAAGGTGTTCCGGTAAAGATTGTCACAGAGATTAGCGCTTTTAGCAAGGAGCAGATGAAGGAGGTTTGTGATGCAGCTGCAACGGCAGGGGCAAAGGGGATTGTAATCTCAGCTGATTTTGCACCTTATGACATTCCAGAACCAGACATCGAGCAGGTGAAGGAATTTGTGGAAGCGGCAGCAGGACGTTTTGAAGTGATCGGTGCAGGAGGGGTGACGGATGCAAAAAGATTTCTGGCTATGCTGGATGCAGGAGTTACCAGAGTAAATACGCCTGCCGCTTATGAAATATTAATGGAATTGAATAAAAAAATCTGAAATTCGGGAAAGCAGTTCCGGCAGGAAAGTTGACAAACAGTGGATTTATGCTAAGATAGGTATGAAAGATATAACAATCATACATTAATATTAGCAGTACATAGAAGAGACGCAGTACTGCCGGAGGGGGAACTATGCTGTTTGAAAAAAAGTTAGACAAGACGACACCCGTTCCATTGTATTACCAGTTAAAAGAACTGATTATGATGGAGATTCAAAGCGGTGATTATCCAAAGGGGAGCATGATTCCGACAGAAAGCGAGCTAAGTAAAATGTTTGGACTCAGCCGTACTACTGTACGGCAAGCCATTGCTGAATTGGTAAAGGAAGGCTGGCTGTATCGGGTGAGAAGCAAGGGGACATTTGTGTCCCAGCCCAAGGTGAATCAGGATTTTATCCAGAAGCTGGAATCCTATAATGAGCAGATACGGCGAACCGGCAGAACGCCTCATACAGAGGTGCTTGACTTTGATATAGTACCAGCCACATCAGAGGTTGCAGAGCATCTGGGGATTCAGCCGGGAGATAAAGTAATTTATCTGTACCGAAAGAGGTATGCAGACGATGAGCCCATTGTCATTCTTAAGACCTATCTGCCCTATGAACGTTGTTCTTTTCTTATGGGACACAATTTTGAGAAGGAATCCTTGTATGCGGTTCTCTCGCAGGATGATTCTGTGAAGGTTTATTGTGTTAAACGTCTGGTAGAGGCCATAGAAGCGACAGCTGATGATGCCGAGAAGCTGAATATGAAAAAAGGAAAACCTATTCAGTTCTTCACTTCGGTAGGCTGCAATGCATACGGACAGCCAATAGAGTTTTCGCTTGCCAGATACCGTGGAGATCGGAGCAGTTTTGAAGTGACGGTGTTTACAGAGGAATAAGAGGAAGATCCCAAATGTCAGATTTCAGGACAGGCGGGATCTTTTTTTAGGAAAACTCACAAAGTTATTTACAAACACAAAACAAAGGTATATTATAATGTTATAACAATACATCATTACATAGTTATAGGAAAGGAAGGCGATATAATGAAAATGGAAGGCTTTGCACATGTGGGATTGTTTGTAAATGATATCCAGAGTTCTGTTGCATTTTATACGAAAGTACTGGATTTTAAGCTCATATGGGAATCAATAAACCAGTGTCCGGAGGGAGACGTTCTTGTAAAGTTTATAGAAAATGGCGGCAGTGTCATTGAACTTGTACAATTTCCTTATACATTGGACAGAAAGGACGGCTGGTTTGATCACATTGCAATGAATGTGGAAGATATTGATGCAGTGATTAAAGTTTTGGAGGAAAAGGGTATTGAATTTGAGGAAGGCAGCTATACACATGCGCCGCAGACGTTCCCCAATGGATCAAAATGGGTCATGTTCCGGGGACCGGACGGAGAGCATCTGGAGTTAAACGAGAAACTATAGCTTAAAAATTTGCGAATGAGGTGAAAAAATGTTAAATGTAAAACCGGCTGAAAGGCCAACAATTTATTTTATTGGTGTTACTACAGGAAAATCTTCTATTATGCGTGTGTTTCCCAAGTGGGCAGAAGCTTTGGGACTGGATGCAGAGATCAAAGGAATTGATTTTAAGCCCCATTCTCCAGGGGAAGCGTACAGGGAGGCAGTAGAATTTATTAAAAATGATCCTCTTTCTCTGGGCGCCTTGGTGACAACACACAAGATTGATCTCTATAATGCCTGCAAGGATCTTTTTGAATATTTGGATCCATTTGCTCAAAAGCTTGGAGAGATTTCCGGCATATCGAAAAGAGATGGAAAACTTTGCGGTCATGCGAAGGATCCGATTTCCAGCGGCCTGGCGCTGGAGCACTTTGTGCCGGAGAAATACTGGGTGGAAAATAGCGGAAATGTCTTTTTGATGGGAGCAGGCGGTGCGGCTCTGGCCATGTCTCTGTACTTTGGGCGGGAAAAGACAGGAAATGATATTCCAAAGAAAATTATTATTTCCAACCGCAGTCTGCCAAGACTGGAATCAGCCAAAGAAATTTTAAATGACATGAATCCGGCTATTGCATTTGAATATCGTCATACTCCGTCACCGTCAGATAATGATGCAATATTAGCTTCTCTGCCTCCCCGCTCACTGATTGTCAATGCCACGGGTTTGGGGAAGGATGCGCCGGGGTCACCGCTTACGGATGCCTGCAGTTTTCCGAAAGACAGCTTGGTGTGGGAGATTAATTATCGGGGCGAACTGGTATTTATGGAGCAGGCAAAAGCACAGGCAGCAGAAAAAGGACTGGTGATAGAAGATGGATGGATTTATTTTATCCATGGCTGGACACAGGTTGTAGCAGAGGTATTTCATCTGGAAAATATAGCAGACAAAATACCGATGCTTAGTGAAATAGCGAAAAATGCGTAGGAGGGCAGAAAATGAATCATTTTAATTGGGATTACAGCTTTCTGGTGGACTTTGATTTAAATAATGGATTTTCCAAAACGGCAGAGACGACAAAACGGTATTTGTCTCAGATGAAAGATATGTTTTACGATGTAGAAGCAGCAGAAGAAATTTTGAAGACAGAGGATCCGCTGATTTATGAGTTTTACGAATTAGGCTTTCCGGAGAGAGAAGGGGATCTTGCATTTGGCACTACAATTCTCTATCCGGGATTGGTGGGTGAGGAGTATTATATGACAAAGGGGCATTTCCATACAAAGCTGGAGACTGCGGAGGTATATTATACCTTAAGCGGAGAAGGGTACATGGTTATGGAGAATCCGGAAGGCGATACCATAGAAATTCCTTTGGTGAAAGGACAGGCGCTGTATGTGCCCCGGCGGTATGCACACCGTTCGGTTAATACTGGAAATGAGCCATTGGTGATGTTTTTTACTTTTGATGCAGATGCAGGTCATGACTATGGGACGATTGAAACAAAAGGATATCATAAGATGGTGGTCGAGAGGCAGGGAAAGGCAGAGATTGTGCCGAATCCGAAATGGTAAGGCGGATACATACTGTGCTGGGAGAGGTGAAACCAGGCGAACTTGGATTTACCCAATGCCATGAACACCTTTTGATCAGCAAGGGGAAATCCTTTGAAATTAATCCTGCATTGTGTATGGATGAGCCTGACAAATCCATACAGGAGCTTAAGACCTATGGCGCGGCGGGAGGCAGGGCCGTAGTGGATGCACAGCCAGGCGGCTGTAATCGGGATGCGGCTGGATTGGAAGAAATCAGCAGGAAAACCGGCATTCATATAATAGCTTCTACAGGCTTTCATAAGCTGCAGTTTTATCCGGAGGAACATTGGATTCACACAATTCATCAAAAAGAACTGGAAGAATTTTACATATCCGAGCTTGTGCAGGGAATGTGTGTGAGCATCGACCGAGAGTGGATGCCAGAGCGTATAAGAGCAAAAGCAGGTATTATTAAAACAGCGTTGGATGTATGCGATCTCAGAGGACGCTATGGAGAACTGTTTGAAGCGGCGGCGGGGGCACAGAAGGCAACAGGTGCGCCTATGATGGTGCATATTGAGAAGGGGAGTGCCCCGGAGATTCTGACAGAGTTTCTGCAGGAACGGGGTGTGGATACTGGCCGGGTGTATTTTTGCCATATGGATCGGGCCTGTGAAAAAGAAGAAAGCTTTCTGAAAATTTTGAAAGCAGGAATTACACTGGAGTTTGATACCATAGGTCGTTTTAAATATCACAGTGATAAGGAAGAACTGGAATTAATAAAAAAGATTTTAAATTGGGGATTTGAGGAACAATTATTGTTTTCTCTGGATACCACACAAGAACGGTTAAAAGCTTATAACCCAAAAGCGGTAGGCTTGTCTTATATTCTGGAGACCTTTCTTCCTGCTATGAGGAAATGTGGAATTACAGAAGAGCAAATTCAGAAAATTGCAGAGGAAAATCCCCAAAGGATATTTGCCTGGTAAAAGGCATCAGGAGGCAGAACATGAATATTTATGAAGAGATAGAAAAATATAAAATAGTGCCGGTGGTAGTGCTTAAGGATGCACAAAATGCAGTAGATTTAGCGAAAGCATTGATTGCGGGAGGGCTACCTGTAGCAGAGGTTACTTTTCGGACAGAAGCAGCAGAGGAGGCGATTCGGACAATTGTAAAAGAACTTCCGGATATGTTAGTGGGAGCAGGAACGATCACGACAGCAGAGCAGGCGAAAAGAGCGTTGGATGCCGGGGCAAGGTTTTTGGTAACGCCTGGATTCTCTCGGTCTGTAACGGAATTTGCAGTAAAGCAGAGCTGCCCGATTTTCCCAGGCGTATGTACACCTACGGAGCTTATGATGGCCCAGGAGTATCATCTGTCGGTGGTAAAATTCTTTCCCGCTGCCCAGTATGGAGGACTCAATACAATTAAAGCTCTGTCAGGACCGTTCCCACAGATTCGCTTTATGCCTACAGGAGGAATTAATGCAGGAAATATAAAGGAATATTTGGGAAATCCAAAGATTATAGCCTGCGGCGGAAGCTGGATGGTAAAAGACAGTCTGATTCAGGAAGGCCGGTTTGATGAGATTGAGCGCCTGACCGCAGAAGCAGTCTCTCTCATAAATGAAAATTAAGGGAGGTGACAGAGCTTATGGCAGAATATAAGGTCCTTGTGACAGCGCGATCTTTTGGAACGGCTGATAATAAGGCGGTGGAACTTTTGGAAGAGCATGGCTGTACTGTGAAGAAGCTGGAAGCATCTAAAGGACCCATTTCGGAGCAGCTAAAGGGGGAACTTACGGATGCAGATGCGGTGATTGCCGGATTGGAGGATTACAAAGCGGATCTACTGCAGGGGGCTTCAAAGCTTAAGGTTATTTCCCGCTATGGAGTAGGATACGATAAAGTAGATCTGGAAGCGGCCAAAAGACAGGGTATTGCAGTCACCATAACACCGGGAGCAAACGGAGATTCTGTAGCAGATCTGGCTGTAGCACTGATGTTAAATTGCGCCAGAAATGTAACCTTTATGGATAATGGGATCAAAAAAGGAGAAGCAGTTAGGCCGGCAGGAGTAGAAATGTGGGAGAAAACCCTGGGGGTAATAGGAGCCGGGCGAATCGGAAAAGGTGTAGCCAGGAGATGCATGGGGTTTAAAATGCGGGTTCTGTGCTGTGATCAGTATCAGGACGAGGCATTTGCCAGTGAGTGCAATGCAGAATATGTAGACCTGGATACGTTAATCAGTGAGTCGGATTATATTACGATACACTCCCCTTTGACACCTGAAACACAGAATTTAATCGGGAAAGAGCAGCTTCGAATGATGAAAAAGGAGGCTATCCTGATAAATACAGCAAGAGGTGGAATTATCGATGAGGATGCCTTGTATGAAGCATTAAAATCCGGAGAAATCCGGGCAGCAGCCCTGGATGCAACTGTGGACGAAGAACCTTCCAAGAGTAAGCTGAATGAATTGCCAAATTGTATTTTAACGCCTCATGCAGGTGCGGCAACTAGGGAAGCCAGCAGCAAGATGAGCTTGATGGCAGCCCGGAATGTGCTGGAGGTGTTGGAGACAGGAGAAAGCCGGAATCAGATAACTATCTAGTAAAAGAAAAGATTATAAGGGAAAAATCTGAAGAAAAGCCATTGTAATAATCGGAGGCAGTTGAAAAGTGAGGTAGTTTTAGCTTTTCAACTGCTTCCAACTTTTTTGAAATATCAGAGGATAGTTATGATATTCTTTATGAGACAGTTGAAAATTGTATGGATATTTTTCACAAATATAGGATGTAAAAATTGTGAATTTCGACAAAAAAATAAAAACCCATTGACAGAAAATTTTATTGTGTTATTATATTCACGTAGACGTTTACAAGACATATACATAGCTTGATGAGGATTGTTACTGGGAAGCAGGCAATACCGAAAGCAGAGGATGATTGCTTTTGGTGGCCTGTATTTTTTTGTCCCTTCGGGAAATATATCCGTCAGACAAGGAGAGATTTAAACTCAGAAAGCGAGGGATGGCTCTGAAGATAGTGAAAGTACTGAACAATAATGTGGTTATTTCTCTGAATGAAAAGGGAGAGGACATTATTGTAATGGGAAGCGGAATCGCTTTTCAGAAAAAACGGGGGGATACCATAGAGAAGGATAAGATTGAGCGTATCTTTTCCCAGCAGGTTCCGGACCTGGCGGCAAGGTTTCAGAAGATACTGAGTGAGATTCCCGGGGAATATCTGGAGATTACCGAGAAGATCATAGAGAATGCCAGAAAGAAGCTGGAACATGATTTTGATGATAATATCTATCTTTCTCTCATGGACCATATTCACTTCAGTGTTCAGAGATACCGGGAAGGAATGCTGATTAAGAATCAGCTTCTGACGGAAACGAAGATGATGTACCGAAGAGAGTATGAGGCGGCTATGGAGGCCCTTAAGCTTATTAACCGGACCTTCAAAGTGGAACTTCCGGAGGACGAAGCAGGCTTTATCGCATTTCACTTTGTAAATGCCAGCATGAACGGCTCCATGGAAGACACCATACAAAGAACACGGATTGTGCAGGATACTCTGACTATCATCCGCAACTACTTTAAGATGGATTTTCAGGAGGATTCTCTTGATTATTACCGTCTGGTGACCCATCTTAAGTTCTTCGTACAGAGAATGATAGATAAAAAACCTCTTACATCTACGGATGGCGACAAACAGCTATTAGAGCTTGTGGAAAATAATTATAAGAAGTCCTATGAATGTGTGCAGCGGATTGCCAAATACATTCATTTGGAATTCGGGTATTCAGTTGGAGAGCAGGAAAAGCTTTATCTGACAATTCATATTGAACGTGTAAGAGAACATAATGCTTAGGATTGTTACTTGTAATGGAGGCAAGACCTGAATTAATGTATCGGCAGGGATATTTTAATTTGGGTCTTTTTCTTTTTCCTATTTTACTTATTGAAAGAAAGGCGGACTGATTATGGATGCAAAAAAACTGGCCGGACAGATTCTAAAGGAAGTGGGCGGCAAAGAGAACATCAAGGAAATGTTTCACTGTGTAACAAGGCTGCGGTTTTATCTCAAGGATAAATCTACGGTAGATTTAGAGAAGATTAAGGCGTTGGACGGAGTAATTGGAGCCCAGTATCAGACAGAGCAGCTTCAGATTATCATTGGAAATGAAGTAAATGCCGTATACGATGCGGCCATAGCCCAGACAGGCTTTATCCACAATGAAGAAACCCTGGCCCAGAAGAAAAAATTCAAGGCAACGGGATTATTTGAGACCATGGCAGCTATTTTCCTGCCTACCATCCCCGTATTGGCCGGAACGGGTATGATTAAGGGGCTTATCACAATCCTGACCTCCTACTGCGGTTTTGATGCGGCTTCGGATTTTATTACGGTACTGACTATTGCCGGGGATTGTGTATTCTATTTCTTTCCATTCCTGGTAGCCTGGTCTGCATCCAAACGATTTAAGACAGATACGGCTTGCGCCATGGCACTGGCAGGCTGCTTGCTATATCCAACCATGACAGCCGGACTTGCAGAAGGCGCAGCGCCTCTTCATTTTCTGGGAATGCCCATACCCTTTGTAAAGTATGCGGCAAGCAGTATTCCCATTATCTTAACGGTGCTGGTGCTAAGCTTTGTGTATAAGTGGATTGACAAGGTGATTCCAAAGGTGCTTCGGCTGGTGTTCACTCCGATGCTCGTAATGTTGATTATGGCACCACTGACCTTGATAGGCATTGCGCCGCTGGCAAATTACATTTCCAGAATTCTTGTAACCATTGTGAAATTCCTTTATGATTTGTCTCCTATTATCGCAGGTGCCATTGTAGGAGGAACCCGACTTCTGGTAGTGCTTACCGGTATGCATCTTTCCCTGGGTGCTATCTGTATGGAAAATCTGAATCAGTTTGGTTATGACTTCCTGCTTCCTATGAATACTATGGGGACTCTGGCACTGTTTGGCGTCTGCATGGGCGTTATGGTAAGGGCGAAGAAGAGTGAAAATAAATCCGTAGGAGCATCCACAGCAATTTCTTCCTTTATCGGAATTACGGAGCCTGGCATATATGGTATTCTGTTGAAATTTAAGAACGCTTTGCTTGCCGTAATGATAGCAGGTGCGGCAGGCGGAGCCATTGTAGGAGCCTTTGGGGGCCGTGCAACTGCTTATGTAAATTCTTGTATCCTGTCTCTTCCGGTATTTATGGGAGAGGGTTTCTGGGCCGTATGCCTTGGCATGGCCGTTGCAGCCGGTCTTGGTTTTGTATTGGTTATGGTTATGGGCCTTTCTGAGGAAAAGAATGAGCCGAAGGCAGAGCCAAAAACTCAGAATCAGCCGGCAGCGGCAGTTGGAGAAAAGAAGAATTCAGTCATCTACGCACCGGTTACCGGAACCCTGATTCCGCTTGAACAGGTAAAGGATGTAGTATTCTCTTCCGGAACCATGGGCAAGGGAATTGCTGTAGACCCGGAGGACGGCGTGATCACAGCGCCCTTTGACGGCACGGTGACAGCCCTTTATCCTACAAAGCATGCGGTTGGAATCACCTCTGAGGATGGTGTGGAATGTATCATCCATGTTGGAGTGGATACGGCGAATCTCCAGGGAAAGCATTTTGAGGTAAAGGTAAAGGAGAATCAGAAGGTAAAGGCCGGGGATGTTCTGCTGGAGGTAGACCTGGCGGCGATATTGAAGGAGGGCTATTCTCTGGTGACCCCCGTTCTGGTAACTAACTCCGATGAATATCTGGATGTGCTTCCCAACGAGACGGAAGGCATGATTGCAAAGAGTGAAGTTTTACTGACTGTTATAAAATAAAAAGGTATTGTTAGAGACACTGCAAAACTAAAAAGTAGGAGGAACTAAATATGTATAACAACACATCACCATTAAAATTTCCCGAAAATTTCCTATGGGGAGGCGCAACCGCCGCCAACCAGATTGAGGGCGCATGGAACGAGGACGGCAAGGGCATGACCATCGAGGACTGCCTGCCCTATCGAGAGGTCGGAGTTGCTGATTTTACCAAGCAGTTTGCATTCACAAGCAAGGATTTGGACGAGGCCCTGGCAGCAGGCCCGGAGGCTAATTATCCGAAACGCAGAGGCATTGATTTTTATCATTACTATAAAGAAGATATTAAGATGTTTGCTGAAATGGGCTATAAAGTATTCCGTATGTCCATATGCTGGTCCCGGATTTTTACAGATCCCAGGGATGAGAAGCCCAATGAAGCCGGAATAGCGTTTTATGAAGATATGTTCAAGGAATGCAAAAAATACGGAATTGAACCGTTGGTAACCCTGTCTCACTACGATCCGCCGGTAGTTCTGGCAACAGATTACCGGGGCTGGTATTCCAGAGAGGTAATTGATCTCTTTGAAAAATACGCCCGTGTCTGCTTTGAACGTTTTGGAAAGTATGTGAAATATTGGCTGACTTTTAACGAGGTAGATGCTATGCTCCGTCATCCGGTTACAAGCGGTGCGCTGATTGAGGATCGTTTTACAGATATGCCGTTTGAGCAGGCCATTTACCAGGCCATGCATCATCAGATGATTGCAAGTGCAAAAGCAGTTAAGATTGGACACGAAATACTTCCGGATGCGCAGATAGGCTGTATGATGACAAAGCTCTGCTTCTACCCCTTCACCTGTAAGCCGGAGGACAATCTTGCCAATCAGCAGAGAATGAGAGGCATCTACCGTTATGTAGATATTCAGGTATTTGGAGAATACCCCAGATACTTGTTGAAGGAGATTGAGAATAAAGGCTACACCATTCAGATGGCACCGGAGGATGCTCAGATTCTTAAAGATGGCTGTGTGGATTTTGTATCCTTCTCCTACTATATGACGAGCTGTATGGCTGCCAATACGGAGGGGCTTGATATGGCACCCGGCAATACGGTAAACGGCGTGAAGAATCCCTACCTGCCATCTTCCGAATGGGGCTGGCAGACAGATCCCACCGGACTGCGCATTTCCCTGGTGGAGCTGTATGACCGCTACCGCAAGCCCCTCTTTATCGTGGAAAATGGCCTGGGAGCAAAGGATGTGGTAGCAGAGGACGGCAAGGTTCACGATCCCTACCGCTGTGAGTACTTAAGAGACCATGTGAAAGCCATGAGCGACGCCATCAACGAGGACGGCGTAGACCTGTGGGGCTATACCTGGTGGGGCTGCATTGATCTGGTCAGCGAATCTACAAGGCAGATGTCCAAGCGCTACGGCTTTATCTATGTGGATATGGACGATTATGGAAAAGGAACCTTCAAGCGCATTAAGAAAGACAGCTTTGACTATTACAGACAAGTTATCGAGAGCAACGGCGAAAATCTGGAGTATTAAGACATGATTCGGCATGCGGTAAGTGATCTGGACGGAACCCTGTTAAATGGCAGCTTTGAGTGGGATCAAGTGATAGAAAATGAGATCAGTCGGGTTCTGGAACAAGGCTATGATTTTGCGGCTGCCACCGGACGGACCGAGGAAGGCGTAAAAAACTGCCCGGGACTTTGGCACATGCCCGTATATCTGATTTTAATGAACGGTGCATTGATTCTGGACCCGAAGCGGCGTCCCATTCTGGTAACAGAGGTTTCCCGGCAGACAAAGGAGTATTTCTTAAGAGAATACCCAAAAGCAAATCTGGAATTTATCACCCAGGAGGGAACCCTCACAAGGCTGAGCCGGGACGCCTACATCCGGGAATACGGTGCCTGGGATATGTGGCGGAAAAAAGTACTGGACAAACGGGAGAGCGGCTATTATGATCGCTATATGGCCCGGATTACCTTTAATTGTACCGAAGAAGAGATTCGTAATGCTCCTGTGCTGAAAATCAACGGTCTGGAGCTTAAGGACGAACCATATGGCCGGATGCTTGCGGACCTTGCGGAATCACTCACGGATGCGGTGAATGCGCCCTTTGCGGATCACGTCATAGAAGTAACGGACAGGGGAGCATCCAAGGCAAAGGCTCTGCTCTGGCTCTGCGATCATTTGGGATGGAAAAAGGAAGAGACAGCCGTGTTCGGAGACGGAGGAAATGATGTGGAGATGCTGCACATATTCCCCCATTCCTATGCGCCGGCAGACGCATCCCCCGAAGCGAGAGCCGCAGCTTCCGAGATTCTGCCCCCGAAGCGGGAATATGCGGTGGTTGAAAAAATTAGGGAATTATTTATCTGATACAATCTGTTTACAACTTTGATAAAAATATGCTATACCATTGGTGTAGCATATTTTTTGTATGGTAGAAATTATATCTGAAGAGTATACCTTACCTGACGAAGTCCGCAAACCCCTAGGAGGATGCATGAATGGGGTACCATAGGGTATAATTTTCTACGATATACAGGATTCTTGAGTACTTTTTTAACAGCCTGAAAGTACCTCATAAAAAGGAGTGCAAAAAAGATGGACCAGAAGCGAATCCTGGTAATAGAGGACGAGAAGCCCATAGCAGACATTTTAAAATACGGATTTGAGAAAGAGGGCTTCGAGGTGGCCTGTGCCCACACGGGAGGCAGCGGCCTTGAAAAGGCGGAGGAATACGAGCCGGACATGGTGCTTTTAGACTGGATGCTCCCGGACATCGCCGGCGTTGACGTGTGCCGTATGCTCACCGAGCGGTACAACATCCCCATCATCATGCTGACCGCCCGTGGAAATGTGGAGGATAAGCTCTACGGCCTGGAATCCGGGGCCGACGATTATATCACCAAGCCCTTTGACTTAAGGGAAGTGGTAGCCCGTGTACGCACCATCCTGCGGCGTTTTGACCGTGTCCGGGGCATCCGGCAGGAGGAACCTGCGGCAGAGGGACTTACCGTATCCGAGCAGGAGCGCATGGTCTACCGAAACGGGGAAGCCGTGGAGCTGACCCCGAAGGAGTACGATTTGCTCATCTATTTTTTGAAACATCCCAGACAGGTATTTACCAGAGTGATACTCTTAGAACAGATCTGGGGCTACGACTACGCAGGTGACACCCGGACCGTGGACATACACATCCAGCGTCTGCGCCGAAAGACAGGGCTTGGGGACAAGCTTGTGACTGTATTTGGAGTGGGATATAAATATGTACCATAAAAAATCTCGTGAAAATGGAACAGGGCTTCGTTTTGGGATTCGCATGCAGATGACTGTGGGTCTAATTGCCGTGTTCCTGATCAGTGGGATTTTTTTATACTGGATATCGGACCGGCAGCTCCAAAAAAGCCGGGAGGATCAGATCATAAGGGAGCTTCAGACCATTCGGGAAAATACGGAGATCTATGTGCGTCAGCTTTTGATATTAAACAACGCCAACAACGATGAGGAAAGCTTCGACAATCTGGCGGAAACAATTGTGCAGGAAATGTACGGATCCTCCGGGCGCTACGAGTTGGCGGCCTACTCCAAGGACGGAGAGCTTCTGGCATACAACTACCGGAAGAACCACAGCGACGGCAAAGAGGGAGGGGCCGAAGAGCTTAAGGAGGCGGTAGACGGAAATACGGCATTCACCCTGGTATACTCCGAGACAGGCACTCTGGAGGTCTGGTTTGCAATGCCGGTGATTGTAGCTGAAAAAAATGTAGGTATCATTCGCTACTGCATGGATTATACGGAGCTCTGGCAGCAGGGAGAGCAGATGAAAGGCATTATCATCCGGGCCTCTGCAGCCGTATTTGCGGCAGCCTTTGTATTGATTTTTCTTCTTTTAAATCGGATTATCAAGCCCGTTCAGCGTCTGACCAAGGTATCCAGGCA
Source organism: Candidatus Merdisoma sp. JLR.KK006 (assembly GCF_036941035.1). NCBI lineage: Bacteria > Bacillati > Bacillota > Clostridia > Lachnospirales > Lachnospiraceae > Candidatus Merdisoma > Candidatus Merdisoma sp. JLR.KK006. The sequence continues at coordinate 96,634 of NZ_JAYMNS010000016.1, forward strand.
GATGAGCCTTGATCTGGAGCAGGACGAGGTCAATACGGAGCTTCTGGCAGGACTGGCCTCTTCCGCCAGACGGGACGAGATGGGAGAGCTGTCCAGACATTACAGCGCCATGCTGGGCAAGGTGGGCCAGTATATTCAGAAAATGCAGGATGACCGGGATCAGATCCTAAAGCTTCTGAACAGCCGCCAGGAATTCTACAACAATGTAACCCATGAGCTGAAAACCCCTCTTACCACCATCCAGGGCTATGCCCAGCTTATTGAAGCGGACCAGGGGGGCGATGAGGAACTGATTGAAAAGGGGGTGGAGCATATTCTCCACGAGAGCACAAGACTTCATCGGATGGTAATTCAGCTTCTGGAAATGGCGGACCGGGCGGAGCGGGAAGAAAAAGCACAGGTAGATATGGGAAATCTGATTCGAAGCGTCTCCGAGGCCATGGAGATCAAGGCCAACCGCTATGGAGCATTTATCCGGCTGAAGCTGGAGCAGAATCTCTATGTGTGGGGCCAGGAGGAGCGGCTTCGCCAGGTATTTATTAACCTCATTGACAATGCGGTGAAATATGGGGAAGAAGGAACCGAGATTCGGATTTCCGGAGGATACCGGAAGGGCCGTGTACTCTTCTCCGTGTCAAATAAGGGAAAGCAGATGAGCCAGGAAGAATTAAAGCATATTTTTGAACCTTTCTATCGGGCGGATAAAGAATTTTCCAGAGAGCAGGGGAGTGCCGGTCTGGGACTGTCCATCTGCCAGAAGATTATGCGGGAGCACAAGGGCGTGCTCTGGGCGGAAAACCGCCCCGACGGGCGAATAGGTTTCTTCCTGCTTTTTCCGTCCTTCGAAAAACAGGAGAAAATATCATGAGCAGGAGCCGGAAAGGAGAGAGCCTATGAGGAACCGAAAACATTTGCGATGGAGCATAAGCGTACTCTTTCTTAGCCTGTCTCTTTTTGCAGGCTGCCGGAGAGTTCCGGAGCCGAAGACCATGCTGCTTCCGGAGGAAGAGACGGAACAGGGAGTTGCTCTTGAGGGAGAAGAAGGGGATCGCTATGCGGTCCGGAAAATGTATAATGAGGATTACTCCAGCCTCTTATATGGAGGTTATACGGCCTTTTTGCCGGGAGCCGGGGAGCACAAGGTACGCTTGGCGGAGCTGGGAACGGACGGCCTGCGAGTGCGGACACTGGATTACCGTTATGGCTTTTATGACACAGGACTGTTTCCTGTGGGAGAGCTTATGGCGGCCATTGGAATAACACTGACATGGGAGAAGGGAAGTGTAGAACAACAGAGAATGCAGACAGATTTTTTCTCTCCTGATGGAAAATACCTGCTGTATATGCGGCTCGATCAATCCTATGTGGGAGGACAGCTGTATTTGATGAATTTGGAGACAGGAGAAGAGGAGCTTCTGCTGGACGGAGATGAGGAAGGGTATTCCGGAGGGCAGTTTATGATTATGGCTGCATGGAGCCGGGACGGTTCGCTTTTGTGCTATGGTTTTTATCCAAGGAATGTGGACATATGGGATTCCTACATGGGTGATAAGTTTATTCTCCATTACCGGAACATGGAGACAGGGGAAGAGGTTAACCGCCTGAATTATTACTACTCCGGAACTATAGGAAAGGTAGAAAATCTGGAGGAAACCCGACTTTATGTAGATTGGAAGGGAGAAGACATACTTACAGCCATAGTTTCGGAGATTGCTGAGACAGAGACAAAGAACGCTTCCAATGCTCAAGTACGAATCGACTTTTTTACACAACAAATTCCCGAGCCGGGACGGGAGACAGAAGGAGTAGTAATCCCCCATGTGGCCAATTGCCCAAGGAACAGCAAATTATATCTGGATGCAGGAGCGGGATACCTGTACTTCACCTCGGCGGAGGAAGGGATCATAAGCCTGGATGTGGCGGACGGCGCCTATGTAAATACCATACCTATAGGAGCTGCCAAAGGAATTCAGGATTTTTGTGTTCTGGACGATGGAGAGGCATTTGTGGTAGCGGAATATGACAGAGACCATACAGGCTACGCAAACCCTCAGGATATTTGCCTGTACACTATGTCAGAAGAAGGCATGACCAGACGCGTACTATATCAAAATGCAGGGTATGTCATACGTCTCCAGTACGACGCTGTCTACCGAAGGCTCCTAGCAGAGACTGGGGTTGAATACTATGAAAAAGAAATGCAGGCAAAAGCTGGCGGCGATACCCAGCTGCAATGGGACTCGGAACGCAGGGCGTTAGTGCTGGAGTTTTAGCGCTAGTTGAGCCATGCAAAAAGAATCAGGCAAGGAGTTTGTGCGAGCTGGCTCGCTAAGAA